>NZ_JAKSYA010000031.1:0-338 GCF_022829485.1 Methylobacterium sp. J-059 | reverse complement strand
CGCCCGTCGTAAGCGTAGCCCCGGACGTCGACCGTTCAGCGACGGCCGTGGACGACCATCGCGAGCAGGTATCCGATGGCCCCGGCCATGGCCGCAAGCATCAACGGGGACTCCTTGGCGTAGTCCGTCACCGTATCGGCGCCTCGACGGTATGTCCGCTCGGCATCCGGGAAGGCCCGACGGCCCTGCTCGATGGCGTCCTTTGCCATGCCACCCGCCTGGTCGGCGACGTCCCGCACCGCGTCCTTGGCCTGTCCGTACAGGTTCTCGACGGTACCCCTCGCCTCGTTGGCGGTGCCCTTGGCCTGGGTCTCGCGGTCGCCCGTGACGTCGCCGAC
>NZ_JAKSYA010000032.1:0-131294 GCF_022829485.1 Methylobacterium sp. J-059 | reverse complement strand
GGCTTCGCGGCCGACGACGTTGTCGGAGAGGTACGGCATGGCCTCGGTGTAGTACGGGACCAGCGTCTTCGGCATGATGCGGCCGCTGGCCGGCGTGTGGGGGGGGCCGGCGTTCGTGGTGGAGGTCGGGTCCGAGTCCGTCTGGCGCTCAGCCTGCCCCCGCCGCTGCCGGGGGTGGTGGCCGGCGAAGCCCTTCCGGAGGGGCAGCGGGCGGGGTAGGGAAGCGTGGCTAACTTCTTCCGGCCCTCGCTGACGGGCGGGCCACCCTCCCCCGCAGCGGGGGGAGGGAAGAGGCGCGCGACGGCGCCGGCGGTTGACCTTCGCGCCCTGGGCTGCCATCGCGCGGGTCAAAACCCCGTTGGCCCCGCGCCCTTCGCGCGCCCCTTCCGAAAGACCGCATGAACGACCTTCTCCTGACGATCCGCCGGACGCTCGTCCCGATCCACAAGGAGGGCTACCCCTTCATCGTGATCGGGATCGTGCTCACCGTGCTGGCCGGCACCTTCTCGCAGTTCTTCGGCTGGGTGTTCCTGATCCTGACCCTGTGGGTCTGCTACTTCTTCCGCGACCCCGAGCGGGTGACGCCGGTGGCCGAGGGCCTCGTGGTCTCGCCGGCGGACGGGCGGGTGAACCTGATCTCGACCGTGCTGCCGCCGCCCGAGCTCGACCTGCCCCAGGTGCCGATGACCCGGGTCTCGGTGTTCATGAACGTGTTCGACTGCCACGTGAACCGCGTGCCGGTGACGGGCAAGATCGGGCAGATCCACTACACGCCGGGGCTGTTCCTCAACGCCGAGCTCGACAAGGCGAGCGAGGACAACGAGCGCAACGGGATGGTGATGGAGACCGTGCACGGCGGCCAGCCCGTGCGGGTCGGCGTGGTGCAGATCGCCGGCCTCGTGGCGCGCCGCATCGTCGGCTTCGTCTCGGCCGGCGACCAGCTCTCGGTCGGCGAGCGCTTCGGGCTGATCCGCTTCGGCTCGCGGGTCGACGTGTACCTGCCCGTCGGCACCCGCGTGCTGGTCGGCCTCGGCCAGAAGGCGGTCGCCGGCGAGACCGTGCTCGCCGACCTCGGCGGCGGGCCCGAGCGTTCGTTCCGCCGGATCTGAGGGGAGGGGGCGATGGACGATCTCTTCCCGCCCTTCGAGCCGGACGCGAACGAGCCGCGGCCGCGCCGGTTCAAGCCGGTGCCGTTCCGGATGATCGCGCCCAACATGATCACCCTGATGGCGCTCTGCCTCGGGCTGACCGCGATCCGCCTGGCCTTCGAGGGCAAGTTCGAGCCGGCGGTGATCGCGATCATCGCGGCCGCCGTGCTCGACGGCATCGACGGGCGCGTGGCGCGGCTCCTGAAGGGCACCTCGCGCTTCGGGGCCGAGCTCGATTCGCTGGCCGACTTCGTCAACTTCGGCTGCGCGCCGGCGCTGATCCTCTACGGCTTCGCGCTCCACAACCTGAAATCGCTCGGCTGGATCGTGGCGCTGATCTTCGCCATCGCGATGGCGCTGCGGCTCGCCCGCTTCAACGCGATGCTCGACGACCCGAACCGCCCGGAATGGAAGAAGGACTACTTCGTCGGCATGCCGGCCCCGGCCGGCGCGATGACGGCGATGCTGCCGCTCTACCTGCACTTCCTCGGCTTCGGCTTCGAGGCCTGGGCGGCGCCGGCGATTCTGGTCTACGTGCTCGGCATCGCCCTGCTGGTGGTCTCCACCGTGCCGACCTTCTCCGGCAAGACCATGGGCAAGCGCGTGCCGCGCGGGTGGGTGCTGCCGATCTTCCTGGCGGGCGTGGCCGCCTTCGGCCTGCTGATCTCGTTCCCGTTCGAATCGCTGGTGGCGATCAGCGCCGCCTACATCGTCGGCCTGCCGATCGGCGCCGCGCAGTACCGCCGCCGCGCCCGGCTCGAGCCGGCGGCCCGCATCGAGTCCGGCGAGGACCCGGCCTCGGCGATCTGACGGTGGATGCCGGCCCGCGTGCGCTTGGCGGCCCCCGCCGCCACGCGTAGCGTGAGGTACCTGAAGGCTGGGGACACGCCATGCTCGAAGAGTTCAAGAAGTTCGCGCTGCGCGGCAACGTGGTCGATCTCGCCGTCGGCGTGATCATCGGCGCCGCCTTCGGGGCGATCGTCACCTCGGCGGTGCAGGACGTGTTCATGCCGATGATCGGCGCGATCACCGGCGGGCTCGACTTCTCGAACTACTACCTGCCGCTGTCGTCGAAGGTGCAGGCCGGCGCGGCCTATGCCGAGGCGAAGAAGCAGGGCGCGGTGATTGGCTACGGCCAGTTCATCACCGTGGCGATCAACTTCATGATCGTCGCCTTCGTGCTGTTCCTGGTCATCCGCGCGATGAACAAGCTCGTGACCAAGGAGGAGGCCAAGCCCGAGGCCGTCGCCGAGGTGCCGGCCGACGTGAAGATCCTCGGCGAGATCCGCGACCTGCTCGCGACGCGCCCGAAGGTCTGACCCTCAGGCCGTCGGCTTGGTGCCGGCGGGCTTGCCGTCGTCGGGGGTGACGCCGAAGGCATCGAGGATGCGGTCGAGGGCGTGCTCGACGGCGCCCGTGCCCTCCTCGTGGGTCTTGAGCCGGGTCTCCAGGCGCTGAAGCTGCGGCGCGAAGGTGGCGTCGGGCGCGGGATCGTCGCCGAGGAAGCGCGGCTTCTCCTGGCCCACCGACAGCATCGAGCGCAGCTGCTGGCCGAGATGGTCGCGGACCGGCTCCGGAAGCCCGGCCTTCGGATCGATGGCGTCGTCGTTCATGGTGGGAATTCCCGTTCGCCGTCAGAGCCATAACGGGCGATGCGGCGAAGCGTTGCATGGGCGGCCGAGCGTGCGGTGGGCGCCAAGGAAAAGGGCCCCGGAGCCTGTCGCCCCGGAGCCCTCGCACGTCGCGCGGCGATGAAACGCCTAGTCGATCACTTCGACGATGCGGTGGCCGCGATCGACGAGGACCGGGCGGTTGTTGATCACGGTGTAGCGGGTGCCCGGCTGGACGCGGTACTCGTCGGGCACGTCGTAGTAGGTCACGCCGTCGCCCGGCAGGGTGGTGCCGACGGCGACGCGGCCGTCGTAATCGTAGGAGCGCACGTTGCGCTCGCGGACGTAGCTGCGGAAGCGCGGCTGCATGTCGACGCCGAGGATGCCGCCGACGGTGCCGGTCGCCGCGCCCACCGCGCCGCCGACGATCCCGCCGATCGGGCCGCCGATATCGGAGCCGGTCTCGGCGCCGCGCTCGGCACCGCGGATGGTGCCCTGCGCCTGTGCGGCGAGCGGCAGGGCGAGAACGAGGGCCGAGGCGGCCAGAAGGGTCTTGAACTGCATGGCAAAGCTCCGTCTTCCGATGCTCGCCGCGCCAACCGGCGCCGTGCGAGTGTCGGGCCGGTAACGCACGACCCCCGGAAACGGATGCGTCAAAAAAGACCGATCGTCGGGCGTTCTCTCAGGCGTCCTTGGGCATCGCCGACTGGATGAACCGGTCGGAGCCGAGGTCTTCCTCGTCGTAGCCCAGCAGCTCGGCGAGCCGCCCCCGGGCCCGGCTGACGCGGCTCTTCACGGTGCCGACCTTGCAGCCCATGATGGTCGCCGCCTCCTCGTAGGAGACGCCCTCGGCGCCGACGAGCACCAGCGCCTCGCGCTGGTCGGGCGGGAGCTTGGCGAGCGCCGTCTGCAGGTCCTCGACGTCGAGACGGTCGCCCTGGTGCGGGGCGGTGGCCAGGCGCGCGGCGTAGGAGCCGTCCTGGTCCTCGACCTCGCGGACCCGCTTGCGGTGGTCCGAGTAGAAGATGTTGCGCAGGATCGTGAACAGCCACGCGTTCAGGTTGGTGCCGGGCTGGAAGCGGGCGCGATGCTGCCAGCCCTTCATCAGCGTATCCTGCACGAGGTCGTCGGAGCGGGCCGGGTTCGAGGTCAGCGACAGGGCGAAGGCGCGCAGGCTCGGCACGGCCGCGAGCAGGCCGTTGCGGAACTCCGGCTCGATCGCCTCGCCGCGGGCCTTGAGCGCCGCCTCGAGCTTCGCGATCAGCTCGGCGAAACGGCTCGGCAGCTCGGTCTGGCCCAACGTGTCGTAGGCGCTGCGCAGATGGTCGCCGAGATGGGAGCGGATGGTGTGCGACAGGTTCGGCCGCGCATCCTTGTCGCCGTTTCCAGACTGGCTCGGAAGGGTGTCGGTCTCGTCGCGGGTCATGATGCGTCGCAATCTACGGTCTTCTGCGGGCTCGCGGGTGGTCCGAAGCCGCGAGGCGGAACGTGTCCGGCTCGCGCCTGAGCCGTTCGAGTTGTTCCGTGTCTTTAGCCTATCGCGGCCGCGCTTGCACCTTCGCGACCGTCACATCCAAGTGCGTCGCGCCTCGCCTCAACAGGGCTTCGGCGCGACGACGATGGTGGCCGCCGCCGGCGCGCCGGGTTTCAGCAGGCGGATCGCGCCGTCGCGCAGGGTGATGACGTCACCGCGCGCGAGGTCGGTCCAGCATTCGTCGCGGGTCAACGCCTGCGTCGCCACCACCGACACGACGTCGCGCTCGGTGGTCTCCTGGGCGAAGTCCACCCGCCAATCCTCGTCGATCAGCGTCGCCGTGCCGAAGGGCGCCCGGCGGGTGAGGTAGCACAGGCGCTTGCCGCAATGGGCGTAGAGGGTTCGGCTGTCGGAGAGCAGCATGTTGAACACGCCGAGCGCGTGCAACTCGGCGCAGAGGTCGGCCACCGCGCGGTCGAGCAGCGCGGGCTTGGGCAGGGCCGAGAAGCGCCCCTGCAGGCGGCCGAGCATCCAGCAGAAGGCGTACTCGCTGTCCGTCGACCCGATCGGCATGAACCCGCCGAGCGGAAGCTTCTTCACCCCCTTGAGCTGACCGTTATGCGCGAAGGTCCAGCGCCGGCCCCAGAGCTCGCGCGAGAACGGATGGGTGTTCTCGAGGCTGACGCGGCCGCGATTGGCCTTGCGCACGTGTCCGATGACGATGCGGCTCTTGATCTTGTAGTCGCGCAGCAGGCGGGCGAGTTCCGACTTCGCGCTCGGCTCGGGCTCGTGGAAGCTGCGGCAGCCGCGGCCCTCGTAGAAGCTGATGCCCCATCCGTCCGCGTGCGGACCAGTCTCGCCGCCGCGCCGCGCCAACGCCGCGAACGAGAAGCGGATGTCGGTGGGCACGTTCGCGCTCATGCCGAGCAGTTCGCACATCGTCTCGGAAACTTACCTGATCGGGCGGGGCCTCGGCGCGGATCGTCCGCCGCCCGGATGTCCACTTCGGTTTAGGTGCGTTTCGGACGGCGAACAACCGTGAACCGCACCGCGCGTCAGCGGCCGAGGTAATCCGTCAGCGTCATGCCGACCATGATCGCGACCCAGAAGAAGCCGAGGCCCGAGAACAGCTTCACCAGCGGCGGCTCGTGCAGCACCTCCATCGACACGAGGAGGACGACGAGCGCCATCGCCGCGACGACGACGAGCTCGAGCGCCCAGACCTGCTCGAACGGCAGCGTCGCGCCGAGGGTGACGTTGACCGCGAGCAGGCCCATCAGCGCCAGGAAGGTCAGGACCGGCTTGCGCAGCCGATCCTTCAGGAGCGCGCGGTCGGCGTCGGAGAGGGTCGCGAGCGGGCTGCGCATCGGGCTACCGGTTGACGACGTAGAGGATCGGGAAGGCCATGATCCAGATCAGGTCGATGAAGTGCCAGTACAGGCCGTAGATCTCGATCCAGTTCTGGTGCCGCGACAGGAAACCCGCCTTGGACGCGATCCAGGTCATGCCAAGCAGCAGCGAGATGCCGGTCAGCAGGTGCAGCCCGTGCAACAGCGTCGCGACGTAGTAGAGGTTCACGAACAGGCGCGAGGCCGGGCTCGCCGACAGCTCGTAGGGGCGCGAGCCGAGGAACGGCATCATGTGCTCCTCGTAGTCGGCGTAGTACTCGTAGCCCTTCAGCACGAGGAACAGGCTGCCGAGAGCGGCGGTCGCCAGCATCGCTCGCACCATCGCCCGCTGCCAGCCGATGCGCGAGAACTCGATCGCCATCGACATGGTGAGGCTGGAGACGATCAGCACCACCGTGTTGACGGCGCCGATCCAGAACTTCAGGTGGCGCGCCGCCTCCTGCGTCGCCTCCGGGTGCTGGATCCGCACGATCAGCGCCACCAGGAACAGGGCCGCGAAGAGCAGGAGCTCGGTGATCAGCCACGCCCAGATCCCGAGCGTGGCGGCATAGCGCTGCTGCGCGACGGTCTCGAAATGGTGGGCGCGCTTGATGCCGACGCCGTCGGCGAGACCCGTGCTCATCGCTGCTGGCTCATCGATGCTGCGCCTTGGTTTCCTGCTCCTGGATCGGGTAGTCGTACGGAACCCTCGGCACCTCGGGCGGCGACGCGAAGTTGAGCGTCGGCGGCGGCGAGGTCGTCTCCCACTCGAGCCCCTTGGCGTCCCAGGGATTCGCGGGCGCCTTCCTGCCGAACCACAGGGAATAGATGAGGTAGAGCATCGGGAAGATGTAGCCCGCCGCCAGGATCGTCGCGCCGGCCGAGGAAAGGACGTTCAGAAGCTGGAATTCCGGCGGGTACGTCGCGTAGCGTCGCGGCATGCCGAGGTAGCCGAGGATGAACTGCGGAAAGAACGTCACGTTGAAGCCGAGGAAGATCAGCAGCGCCGAGATCCGCCCCCAGGCCTCGTTGTACATCCGGCCGGTGAACTTCGGCCACCAGAAGTGCAGCCCGCCGAGGAAGGCCAGCACCGTGCCGCCGACCATGATGTAGTGGAAGTGCGCGACCACGAAGTAGGTCGCGTGGATGTGCTGGTTGATCGCCAGCGTCGCCAGGTAAAGGCCGGTGAGGCCGCCGAGCACGAACAGGCCGATATAGCCCATCGCGTAGAGCATCGGCGTGTCGAGGCGGAGCTTCCCCTTATGGATCGTCGCGGTCCAGTTGTAGACCTTCACCGCCGAGGGCACGGCGACCGCGAAGGAGAGCGCCGAGAAGGCGAGCGAGGCGAGATCGCTCTGCCCGTTGATGAACATGTGGTGGCCCCAGACGAAGAACGTCACTGAGGCGAGCCCGATCGCGGCGTAGGCGACGAAGCGGTAGCCGAAGAGCTTCTTCTGGGCAAAGGCCGGGATGATCTCGGAGATCACCCCCATCCCCGGCAGGACCATGATGTACACCGCCGGGTGCGAGTAGAACCAGAACAGGTGCTGGAACAGCACCGGGTCGCCGCCATAGGCCGGATCGAACACGCCGATGTGGAAGGCGCGCTCCATTATCAGCAGGATCAGCGCCGTGGTGATCACGGGCGTCGCCAGCAGGAAGATCAGGCTGGTGGCGTAGTGCGTCCAGACGAAGATCGGCAGCTTGAACCACGTCATGCCGGGCGCGCGCATGGTGTGGATCGTGACGACGAAGTTCAGGCCCGTCAGGATCGACGAGAACCCGACGATCGTCACGCCGATCAGCGCCGGCAGGACCCAGCCGTTCGAGAACGCGGTGGAGAGCGGCGCGTAGAAGGTCCAGCCCGTGTCGATGCCGCCGAGCACCACCGACACCATCGTGAAGAGCGCGCCCGTCATGAAGACGTACCAGCTCGTGAGGTTCAGCTTGGGGAAGGCGAGGTCCTTCGCCCCGATCATCAGCGGGATCAGGAAGTTGCCGAAGGTCGCCGGGATCGACGGGATCAGGAAGAACCACACCATCACCACGCCGTGGATGGTGAAGGCCTTGTTGTAGGTGTCGTTGGCCATCACCGCGCCGTTCGGCACGACGAGGGCCAGCCGCACCACGCCCGCGGCGACGGCGCCGATGATGAAGAACGCGGTGATCGAGGCGAGGTAGAGGATCGCGATGCGCTTGTGGTCGGTGGTGAGGAACCACGAGCGCAGGGTCGATTGGGCGTGGAGATAGTCGGCCGGACGATCGAGCGTCGCCTCCGGCGCGTGCGGCTCGCGGTTCGCGATCCCGCTGTCGATCGTGCCCGATGCGCTCATCGCGTGGCTTCTCCGGACGCTGCGTCGCCCACGGTGCGGGTGTTCGATTTCAGGAAGTCGATCAGGCGGCCGAGGTCGTCCTCCGGGATCACGCCGGCGAAGCTCGGCATGATCTGCTTGTAGCCCTCGGCGAGCCGGTTGCCGTTGGGGTTGCGGATCTTGTCGCGAAGGTAGTCCTCGTCGGCCGTGATCGTGCGCCCGTCCGCCAGTCGCACCGCCCGTCCGTAGAGGCCGGCGAGCTTCGGCGCCTGCACGGTCGAACCGTCGTCGTGGCAGGTTCCGCAGCCGTAGGCATTGTAGATCGCCTTGCCGGCCGCGACCTTCGATTGCTGCGCCCCGGAATGGGTGAGCCAGTCCTGGTAGTCCCCCTGGCTGAGGATCGTCAGGCTGCCCTCCATCGCCGAGTGGTCGGTGCCGCAATATTCCGAGCAGTACAGGTGGAAGGTGCCGGGCTTGTCGGCCTTGAACCACAGCTCGGTGTAGCGGTCGGGCAAGGCCGCCATCTGCACCCGGAGCGCCGGCAGGTAGAGCGCATGGATCACGTCCTGGCTGATGATCCGCAGCTTGATCGGCTGGCCCATCGGCACATGCAGGTCGTTGATCTCGGATTGGCCGGTCGGGTGCTGGAACTTCCACATCCATTGCCGACCGATCGCCTCGATCACCATCGCGTCGGGCGGCGGGTTCTTCGAGATCACGAAGAGCCGCGCGCCCCAGACGAAGAAGATCAGCGTCAGCAGGAACGGGATCAGCATCCAGCTGATCTCGATCAGGTTCGAGCGGATGCCGCTGGTGTCGCGGTTCGCCTTCTGGCCGTCGCGGTACCGGATCGCGAACCAGGTGATCGCCAGGAACACCGGCACGGTGAGCACCAGCGTGAGCACCGTGAAGGCGAGGATCAGGTAGTCGGTCTCGACCGCGACGGCGGAGGCCGCCGCCGGCCAGAGCTCGAGGGCTGCGTGCTTCGGCGTCATCGGCTCACGGGTCCAGCGTTCGGCCGACCGTCAGCGCCATGGCACGGTCGATCGGGATGCGCGCGCGCTGCCGCGAGGCGTCGAGGAAGGCGTAGCCGTCGAGCCGCCGGCCTTCGGCCGCACGCTCGGCAGCGAGGTCGGCGTAGGGGTCGGCCTGAAGGTTCGGTGGCGGGGGAACGAGCCGCGCGGTCTGCTGCGCGGTCAGGCTCGGCAGGGCCTGGCGCTGATCGGTCGAGACCATCGTCTTCAGCCAGATCATCGCTCCGATCACGGCGAGCGCTGTCACCATCAGCCCGGCCATCACGCGGGCCGTGTTGCCGACATGGACGTCAGAGGTTTCGTAGCCCGGCCCGTCCGAGGATCCGGCCTCGCCGGATGCCTTCGCCGTCCCGGGCGAGGAAGGACGGCGGCGCAAGATCGCCAAGCCGGAGATGATCGACGAGACGAAGCCGAACCGGTGCTGCGTGCGCTCGGTGCTCATGCGACCGCGCTCCGCCGGCGCCGGGGCGAGAGAACGGGCATCAGGCGTTGCGCCACCGGCAGCAGGGCCACGGCCAGACAGCAGACGGCGATCGCGGCGAAGGCGTCGCTCCAGCCGATCACGAAGCGGTCGCGCAGAGCGGGCGTCACGAACCAGAACATCTCGACCGCGTGGAGCGCGAGCACCAGCGCCGCCAAGACCCGCGTCGTCGGGCGCCCCGGCCGAAGCGTCGCCAGCGCGCCGAGCAGGACGACGGCCCCGCCGAGGCTCGCGAACGCACGGCCGAGCCAGCCGCCGCGAGCGAAGTACCACAAGACTTCCTGAGGAAGGTTCGCCGACCAGACGATCAGGAACTGCACGAAGTGCAGGAAGGCCCAGAGGCTCAGCAGGACCACCAGCGGCACAAGCCGGTCCTGCCCGGGGACCGCGCGCCCGCGCCCGATCGGCGTCGGCTCCTCCGGTGCCAGGAGGATCGCCGCGGCCAGGGCCAAGCTGCTCCAGGCCGTCAGCACGATCAGACCTTCGAGGCTGGAGCCGAGCCGATGGTCCAGGGATCCGACGAGGTCGGTGACGGCCAGGGTTCCGACGACGGCATGCAGCGCGACCCCGGAGATCGTGCGTCCGTCGCGGGTTTCGCCCGGGACCACGAACCGCGCGGCGAGCCAGACCCAGGCGGCGAGGTACGCGATTACCCGCAGGGCGAAGAGCGGCACCGTGAACCACAAAGCGGCCAGCGGCGTCGCGGGCGGTGCGTCGGTCCATCGATAGATCTGCCCGATGCCGAACAAGACGGGCACGCCCAGGATCGCTGCCACCGGCATCAGCCCGACGAGGCGACGCAAGGACTTGGAAAGCTCGCCTTCGCCGCGGTCGTGCTCGCGCAGGCCGAACCGCTCGAGCGCGATGGCGATCGGAAGCGCGCCGACCGGCAGGGCGAGTAGCGCGAGCCAAGCCGCCAGGTAGGACGTGGCCGCCCCGCGCCAGCCACCCGCCAGCACGGCGAGGATCGATGCTCCGGCGCCGAGGAGCAGCGCGGCGACGGGACGGCGCCGTGCGGCCGAGGCGTAAGCGGCCATCATCGCGACGCCTCCAGCTTGGCCCGATCCTCGGGCGGCAGGCCCGCGACCTCGGTATCCTGGCTCCGTTGCAGGGCGCGGACATAGGCGATGATCGCCCAGCGATCCGCGGAGGGGATCATCTGGCCCATCCCGTACATCGCCCGGTGCCCCTCCGAGATCGCGTGGTACAGGTCGTCGGCCGACGCCGTGCGCTGGCGTTCGGTGGTGAGCTGACCGGCCGAGGGAAAGCCGCGCGCGACGATGATCCCGCGTCCGTCGCCCGAGGCGCCGTGGCACGGGGTGCAGTAGATGCCGTACCGCTCCCGCCCGCGCGCCAGCAGGGTCTCGGTGATGCTCGCCGGCTGCACCGCCGGCTTGGCCGGATCGTTCCGCGGCACGGTGCCGGCGACGGGATGGCGCATCGTCATCGCCTGCGGGAAGAAGCCGTTCCTGTCCCAGGTCTTGGCACGCGGCTGATCGCTCATGTCGGCTTCGCCGCAGGCCGCGAGCGGCAGGACGGCGAGCAGGGCCAGGAGACGCCTCATCGCGGCACCCGGCGGATGTCGAGCGGGCGGCCGGCTTCCGCGGGCAGGGACGCCAGCTTGCGCACGACGCGGTCGGCGTCGAAGCGCTCGCCCTGGGCTTCGGCCGAGAGGAAGTAGCGGTCGTCCGTCGCGCGCAGGAACCCCGGGATGTTGAACGCCGGGTGGTTCAAGCGCGGCAACCGGTTCAGGATCAGCAAGGCAAGGTGGACCGCGATCGTGCCGCTCATCATCGCGAAGGACAGGCTCGGCACCACGAAGGACGGCCACGAGAAGCGCGGACGCCCGCCGATCAGGAACACGTAGTCGTAGGCCGTCCCGTAGACGCACATCCCGAAGAAGGCGGCGCCGCCCGCAAGCGCGCCGAGGATCGCGTAGGCGCGGATCGAGCGCCCGGCGATCCCGAGGGTGCGGAGCACGCGCGGCATCGGCACGGGGCCGTGCGCGTCCAGGTGGACGTGGGCGTCGTTGCGGCCGGACAGGGCGGTGGCGGCGGCCGCGAGGTCCGCTTCCGAGGCGAAGGCGGCGCTGACGCCCCAGAGCGGCGCGTCCTCCGTCCCGTCCCGCTCGCTGGCAAGCGGCCGCGCCTCGGCCTCCTTCACCGCCCTCCGCTCGGCCGCGGCCGCGGCCGGCACGACGGCGAGCGCCAGGCGACGGCTCTCGGTGATCGAGACCGCCGGCAGGTAGCGCAGGAACAGCAGCAGCAGCGTCAGGAACAGGCCGACGGAACCGGCGAAGGTGGCGACGCCCCAGATCGTCTCGCTGTAGGCCAGCCGCGAGGAGGGCAGGAAATCCTGGGCCAGCGTCACCACGAGGACCATGACGTGGTCGGCGTAGGCGCCGATCGCGATCAGGACGCCGATCAGCGCGACCGCGAGCGGCGACCGGCGCAGGCGGGCCGACCAGAACGCCTGTGCCGGAATCAGCAGGCACGCGACGACGGTCCAGAAGGCCCAGGCATGGGCGCCCGTCATCCGCCGGATCAGCACGTCGCGTTCCTGCTGGTCGCCGTGCAGGAACGTCGAAAAGAACTCGGTGGCGTAGCAGTACAGGCTGGCGCATCCGAGGCAGAGCATCAGCCGGGCGAGGATCTCGAGGTGCCGTGCCGAGATCAGCCCGTCGAGGCGGTAGACCGAGCGGATCAGCACCACGATCGCGGCGGTGACGCCGACGCCCGAGAACACGGCGTTGACGAGGAAGGTCACCGGTAGGATCGTGTCGTGCCAGCCCGGCATCACCGAGCCCGCGAGCATCACCGAGGCGCCGGTCTGGAGCGAGACCACAAGCAGCACGCCGAGCAGCGCGATGGTGCGGTAGGCCTGCGACCAGAGCTGCCAATGCGCCGCCGATCCGCGCCAGCCCGACGCGACGATCCCGTAGGCCTGCGCCTTCAGGAGCGACCGCTTCCGGGGGCGGCCGTGGGCCTTCTCCTGCGCCAGCGCATCCTCGACGGCGCGGTCGCGCAACGACGCGAGATCCGGCAGCAATCCGATGTACCAGAGGCTGACGCAGACCACGAGGTAGGACACGATGTCGATCGCGTCCCACAGGAGTGGAGAGCGGAACTGCGGCCAAAGGTCGTAGGTGTTCGGATAGGGCAGGTTCCAGAAGAAGAACCACGGCCGGCCGAGATGGATGATCGGGTAGAGGCCGGCGGCGCAGGTGCAGAGCAGGGCGACCGTCTCGGCGACCCGGTTGACGGCGCCGCGCCATTCCGCCCCGAGCAGGAGCAGCACCGCGGAGACGAGGAGGCTGCCGCTGGCAACGCCGATCCACCAATCGTAGCTCGCGATGTCGAGCGCCCACACGACGGCGTTGTTGTTCCCCCAGATGCCGACGCCCGTCAGGAGCAGGTAGCACAGCACCCCGCCGAACAGGCCGAGCAGGGCGAGCGCGCCGGCGAAGGCGATCCACCAGCGGCGGTTCAACGGATGCGTCAGCGGGACCGAAGCGACGGCGCGGCCGATGCCGTGCAGCGTCGCGTCGGGGCCGATCAGGCCGGTGCCGGATGGTGGCTGGAGCGTGGCTCCCGACATGGCGTCAGCCCTCCTTTGCCGACGGCGCGAGGCTCGCGAGGTAGGTCGTCCGCGGGCGCGTGTTCAGCTCGCCGAGCAGGGCGTAGTTGCGGCCGTCCGCTCGCGCCGAGGCGATCCGGCTGCCGGGGTCCGAGAGGTTTCCGAAGGTGATGGCGCGGGTGGGGCAGGCGCCCTGGCAGGCGGTCTCGACGGCACCGTCCGGGATCGGCGCGTGCGCGTCCTTGGCCGAGTCGATGCGGGCCGCGGCGATGCGCTGGACGCAGTAGGTGCACTTCTCCATCACGCCGCGGGCGCGCACCGTCACGTCGGGATTGCGCTGCTGCTGCGCCACCACCGGCATGTCGCCGGTATAATCGAGATAGTTGAAGCGCCGGACCTTGTACGGGCAATAGCTCTGGCACGTCCGCGTGCCGACGCAGCGATTGTAGACCTGCAGGTTCAGGCCCTCGCTGTCGTGCAGCGTTGCCTCCACCGGGCAGCCGACCTCGCAGGGTGCGTTCTCGCAATGCATGCACGGCACGGGCTGGAAATGCGTCTCGGGCGCATCGAGCGTGCCGGAGAAGTAGCGGTCCACCCGCAGCCAGCCCATCCATCGGCCGCGCTCGACTTCCTCGCGCCCGACGACCGGGATGTTGTTCTCGGATTGGCAGGCGGTGATGCAGGCGTTGCAGCCGATGCAGGAATCGAGGTCGATCGCCATGGCCCAGGCGGCCTCCGCGCCGCGTTCTGCGGCTGCGGGCTTCGGGTAGAACGAGACCAGCTCGTAGGCCTTGGCATCGCCGACCGGCTTCGCGCCCTGGTGCTGGACGCGGACGAGATCCATCCCCTCCATCGTGCCGAGATCTTGGGTGGTCGCGGGCATCCGGCGCTGGCCGGTCGCGGCGAGCGTCGCGCCCTCCAGCAGCCATGGGTCCATCGCCGGCCGCAGCACGTTGGCGGCGTATCCCAGGCCCTTCGCGAGGTGATCGGGCACGTTGCGCCCGTAGCCGAGCCCGAGGCTGACCGTGTTCTCGGCCTGCCCGGGCGTAATCCAGACCGGACCTTCGATCGCGCGCCCGTCCGCGGCGATGCGCACGATGTCGCCGTTGGCGAGCCCACGTCGCTCGGCGAGCTTCGGGCTGACACCGACGACGTTTTCCCAAACGATCTTCGTCAGGGGCTTGGGCAGTTCCTGCAGCCAGCCGAGATCGGCCAGCGTCCCGTCCCAGATGGTGGGGTCGGGGCGGAACACCACCTCGATGGTCTCCTGCGGCGCTTCCGGAGGCTTTGCCGGCGCCGAGGCGGCCTCGGTCAGCACCGTCGTCTCGGGCTTGGCCGCGCTGTCGGGCAGGAAGCCGCTGCGCAGGGCCTCCTCGAAGCGGGCCTGGAACGTGGCGTCGGTCTCGGATTCGCCGCGCATCCGCTGCTTCAGCAGATCGAGGCCGTTGCCGATCGTGCCCCGGTCGAGGAATCCCAGCAGCTCGTTGGCGGCGCGGCCGTTGTAGAGCGGCGCGACGGTCGGCTGGATCAGGCCGACGGTGCCGTCGAGGGAGCGGGCATCGCCCCAGGATTCGAGCGGATGCGCCAGCGGCAGGTGCCAATCGGAATGGGCCGCGGTCTCGTCGTAGTAGAGGCCGGCATGGATCTTCAGCGGCACGCGCTCCATGGCCTGCGCGAAGTCGAGGGCGCCCGGCGCCTCGTAGACCGGGTTCACGCCGAGCACGATCAAGGTCTCGACCGAGCCCTCCGCCATGGCGGTGCTGAGGTCGCGGAGCGTCCCGGCGCCGATCGCCTGGGCCGGTGCGGTATGCCGCACCGTCGTGCCGGCGTTGCCCAAGGCGCCGTTGAGCCGGTGGACGAGCGCATGCAACGCCGGCGAGCCGCTGAGCCCGGTGGTGACGAGGCCGGCGCCGCGGGCCGCGTTCAGCGCAGCGGACGCACGCTCGAGCCAAGCCGCCGACGCGTCGTTGGCGGAGGATGCCGTTCCGCCCTCGGCGAGGCTCAGCAGGTCCCGCGCCAGGGCTTCCATCCGCGTGGCGGCGACCGCGATCCCGTAGTCTGCCTTGGCGCTGGTCAGCGTCGGCGTCGCTGCGGCGGCGTGGAGGGTGAGGAGGTTGCCGGCCGCGTAGGATGCCTTTCGCGCGTCGCTCCAGCGCCGCGCCAGCCCGACCTGCCCGGGGCCGAGGTCGAGCATGTCTCCGTCGAGGGACACGATGGTTCGCGTCTTGGCGAACTCGGGAAGCGTCTCGACCGGCCGGCCGAAGGCGCGCCGGGCTCCTTCGTAGAGGCCGTCGCGCGCGACGCCTGCGCTGACGTACCAGCGCATCGCCGGATAGGTCTTCCGCATCCGCGCGATCTCGGCCTCGAGCGACGGCGAGGTTACCGGGCCGGTAAGCAGGGCGAGGCCTTCGCCGCCCTTCGCCTGCCAGGCCGGCATCTGCGCCAGCATCGCGCCCTGGAAGGCGGCCCACGAACTCGGCCGCCCGATATGCTGCACCGCCTGCGAGCGGAACGGATCGTAGAGGCCGAGCACCGAGGCCTGCGCCAGCACGTCGGTGCCGCCCAGGCTCCAGGGATGGTCGGGGTTGCCCTCGATCTTCAGCGGGCGGCCATTCCGGGTGGTGACCAGGATGCCGTTGGCGAACCCGTCGAGCAGCGCCGACGAGGCGTAGCTGAGCGGCGCGCCGGGCAGGATCCGCTCGGGCGCGTTGACGTAGGGCAGCTCGTAGTGCCGCCCGTCGCTCGAGTCGCAGGCGGACAATCCGGCAAGCGCGAACGAGGCGGCCATCAGCTTCAGGAAGCCGCGCCGCTCCGGCGAGGCCGCGAGCCGCGCCGCGGCGGGAAACTCGGCCTCCAGGTAGCTTCGGAACTCGGGCGTGTCGGCGACCGCGTCGAGGCTGCGCCAGAAGGCCGGCCCGTCGCCGGACGCCAGGCGCGCGCGGATCGCGCCGATGTCGTGATGCCCGGTCATGTGCGGTCCGTCCCCATCAGCGATGACAGATCGCGCATTCGGTGAGGCGCTCGCCCCCCCGGATGTGGTTCTTGGCGACGAGCTCGGGCCCGAGGGTTGCCTGGTTCTCAGGCGGCTTCCACGTCATGTTCCAGACCTGCTCCTGCGGGCGGACGTACTTCGCCGGATCGCGGTGGCAGTCGAGGCAGAACTGCATCTCGAAGGCGTTGGCGCGGTAGGTCATCTGCATGCTGGTCACGTCGCCGTGGCAGGTCGAGCAGCCGATCCCCTTCGTCACATGGACCGAGTGGTTGTAGTAGACGTAGCTCGGCAGCTTGTTCAGGCGCACCCATTGAAGCGGCTCGTCGCGCGCGAAGCTGTCGCGCACCGGCTTCAGCATGTCGGACCCGGTCCAGATCTGCGAATGGCAGGTCATGCAGGTGTGGGTCGGCGGAATGCCGGCGGTCGCCTGGGTCTCCACCGTCGTGTGGCAGTAGCGGCAGTCGACCCCGAGCTCGCCGGAATGATGCTTATGACTGAACGGCACCGGCTGGGCCGGGGCGACCCCGACGCCGGTGACGTAATCCGAGCGCACGATCCCCGCCGCGACGATCGGGATGCCGGCAAGGCACGCCACGCCGGTGAGCAGGGCGAGCCGGTAGATCGCGTCGGCGCCCGGCGAGAACAGCTGCGCCATCAGGCGATGGCCCGCGGGCGCCGAGACCGCCGCATGTCGTCGGTGGAGAGCGTCACCAAGATGTTCGACCCTGCCTCGCCATGCCCGCAGCCCGGTCCCGCAAGGTTGACCCGGTCTGCACCGTCAAAGCAATGCGACGGAGGTTCGCTCTTGCCCGGCCGATGCCACGCGCTATGGAAGAATTCCAAGCTGAGCGACAGGGGGCGATTGGCCGCGTTGTCCGCCGGCGAGCGCGGCGTGTGGTGGCGCGCTTTTCGCGGGACCGAAGAGCGCCTATGCGCTGGGAGGCGGCGTGCGATCCGGCGGCCGCCCGGGACCGGCCGATGCGAAAGCCTTCGATCACGTGAGCGGCCATGGAGCCTGATCCGATCGTTCTCGCCTGGCGCGCGGCGCGCGGGCGCCACCTCGCCGCGGTCGCGCTGGCGCTCGGCCTCGGCGGCCCGCTCTGCATCCTCGCCCTGCTCTGCCTGCGCGACCTCGTCCACACCCTGGGCCACGACGAGGCGACGGCACTGGTCTTCCTGCGCGTCGCCATCGCCCGCACGGCCGACGATTTCGTCCTGGTTCCGGGCTGGAGCCTGGCGCCGCTCGACCTCGAACGCGCGGCCTTCTTCGGTCTCTCCGCCTGCGCATTGGCGCTCGCCGGCCTCGGCTGGTTCGTCGCCGCCCTGAGCTTCTCGGCCCAGAGCCGTGCGGTCCTGCGCATGCGCGAGGCCGCGACCGCGGCGATCCTCGATGCGCCGCCGGGTGCCCGCGAGGAGGCGCGCGGCCTCGCCGGCCTCCTCGGGCAGGCGCTCGGCCGGGTCGACGGCCTGCTCGCCATCGGCATCCTCGTGCCGGCGATGGCGCTCGGCGCGATCCTCGTCGCCCTGGGCTTCGCCGCCCTGGCCGCCCCGCGGCTGGTGCCCGCCGCGGCGGTCGGCCTGTTCGCGGCCGCGATGGCGCGCGAGCTGATCCTTCGCCGCTCGGCCTCGCGGAGCGCTCTGCGCCTGCGCTCGAGCGCGCTTGCGGAGCGGACGCTCGGGGATCTGGTCCGACGCATGCCGGCGGTGCGGATCCACGGCTCGGCGACCCTGGAGCGCGCGCGCATCGCCGAGAAGGCCGCGGCCACCCGCGCGGCGCTGGCGAGCGCCGAGGCGAAGCTCGCTTATGCCCGTGCGCCCTCCCTGGCGCTGTCCATCATCCTGCCGGCGATGGCCGCCGGTGCCGCCCTGTGGCGCGGCGGCGGCAACGGTGCGCCGCCCGCCCGCGACGTCGACCCCGCCGCCCTGGTCGCGGCGGCCGGCGCCTTCGCGATCGCGGCGATCCTGATCGCCCTGACGCTCAACCTCTGGCGTCTGCGCGAGGGGTTGAAGCCGGTCTTCCGCGAAACCACCCGCACGATCGCGGCCCTGGAGGGGCGACGCGGGCGCAAGGGCGGGCTCGCCGTCCCCCGCGCCGGCGATCTCGCGGCGCGGAGCGTCGGCGCCTACGACGCGGCGACCGGCGAACGGCTCTCGGGGGTCGACCTCACGCTGGCGATGCCCTCGCACGTCGCGATCACAGGCATCCGCGGCAGCGGCGCCCGGGTGCTCGCGGCGATCCTCGCGGGCCAGGTCGCGCCGACGGCGGGCAACGTCACCTATGCCGGGCACGATCTCGGCGCGTTCGACGCCGCGGATCGCGCCCGCCGCATCGCGTTCGCCGCCGGCGAGGCGATCCTGGTCGAGGGGACGCTCCGCGCCAACATCCTCTACGGCGCCGATCCCGCGGCCGCTCCCGATCAGCCCGCCTTCGTCGAGATCCTGCGGATCACCGGGCTCGATGCCTTCGCCTATTCCCGCGGCCTCCTCGCCCGGGTCGATCCGGTCGCCGCCCCCGACTTCGCCCGCGCCCTGGTGGCCGCCCGCGCCACGATGCGGACGATGCTGATGGCGGAAGGGGCGGAGCGCCTGGTCGAGCCGTTCGATCCCGCCCGCTACAACCATCAGGCCACGGTCGGCGAGAACATCCTGTTCGGCGAGCCCGTGGGCCAGTCCTTCGCGCCCAAGCGCCTCGCTCGCCATCCCTACATGCGCGCCGTGCTGGAGGCGGAAGACCTCGTCCGCCCGCTCACGGAGATCGGCCTCGCGGTCGCGCGCAGCACCGTCGAGATCTTCGCCGATCTTCCCAACGACCATCCGCTGTTCGACGCGTTCTCCCTCTTTCCGGCCGACGAGCGCGGCTACTTCGAGGATCTGGTGGTGCGCCAGCCGAATGCGGTCGCGCTGCGTCGCGGCCCGGCGGGCCAGCGCGACCGCGAGCGGCTCATCGGGTTGGCGTTGCGCTACAGCGAAACCCGCCACCGCTTCGGGCTGATCGACGCCGCGTTCGAGGAGCGGCTCGTCGCCGCCCGCCACTCCTTCGCGCGGATGCTGCCGGCGCATCTCGCCGCCGCGGTCGAGTTCCACGATCCCACGCGGATCAACCCGGCGGCCAGCGTCGAGGAGAACCTGCTGTTCGGCCGCGTCAGCCTCGGAGAGGCCGGGGCGGAGCCGCGGGTGCGGGCGATCGTCCGGCGTGTGCTGACCGAGGAGGGCCTGGAAGCGTCGGTCTATCGGCTCGGCCTCGACAGCCGGGTCGAGCCCGGAAGCGCGGGCACCGGCTCGGTGCTCGGCGAGGGCGCGATCCCGGTCGAGACCCGGATTGCGATCGACCTCGCCCGCTGCCTGATCCGCCAGCCCGACATCGTGGTCGTCGCGATCCTGCTCGACGAGCGCAAGCCCGCCGAGATCGCGGCGCGGATCACCCGCCTGCGCGCGGCCCGGGCCGGCCGCGGCCTCATCGTCTGCGTCCCCGACGCCGCCGACCTCGACGTCCTCGACCCGTTCGATTCGGTGATCGCCGTGGAGAACAGCACCGTGGTTCCAGTGCCGGCGAAGCCCGCCCGCGCGCTCGAGCCGGCATGAAGCCATACGGACGCCGTATTGGCCGCACAGGTTCGGGCCGCGTGCCCGTCCCGTGCGCGGCCGTGTCGGCCGCGGCGTCGCGCGACCCTCCCGCCCCGGCCCCGCGATGCCTCCCGCCCACCGTCTGAAAGGTCTGGTCCAGACCGGCTTCGCCGTCGTGCTCGCCCTGCTGTTCGCGGGCGACGCGTCGGCGCAGAACGCCAAGGCCGAGGCGCCGATCCCCGCCGCCACCCTCGCGCTGATGGCGGCCAAGGGCACGAGCCCGCAGGCGCCGGTGCTGTTCCGGGCCTATAAGAAGGATTCCGAGATCGAGGTGTGGAAGAAGGCCGCCGGCGGCCGCTTCGTTTACCTCAAGACCTTCCCGATCTGCCGGTGGTCCGGCCAGCTCGGTCCCAAGCGCAAGAACGGCGACCGGCAGACGCCGGAGGGCTTCTACATGGTGCCGCAGCGCCAGATGAACCCGAACTCGCACTACTACCTGTCCTTCGACGTCGGCTACCCGAATGCCTACGACCGGGCGCATGGCGGAACCGGCTCGGCGGTGATGGTGCACGGCGTGTGCTCGTCGATGGGCTGCTTCGCGATGATGGACCACACCGTCGGCGAGATCTACGCGATCGCCCGCGACGCGCTGAAGGGCGGGCAGGCGGCGTTCCAGTTCCAGGCCTATCCGTTCCGGATGACCGCGGAGAACATGGCGCGCTATCGCACCGATCCGAACATCGGGTTCTGGCGCGAGCTCAAGGCGGGCGCGGACCGGTTCGAGGCGACCGGCGACGAGCTGCAGGTCGGCGTCGAGGGCGGCCGCTACGTCTTCGCGCCGTCGAAGGACCCGGCCAAGGAAGCCGCCGTCGTCACCCGCCGAGCGGCGGAGGAGGCCCGCATCGCCGCCTTCGTCGACGATGGGGCGGCCGCGATCCGCACCAGCTATTCCGACGGCGGCCAACACGCTTTCTGGGCGGCGCTCGCCGCCAAGGGCACGTCGCTCGGCGAGGTCAGCCGCCCCGAGGCGCTGGCCTATGCCGGGTTGGAGACGATCGTCATCCCCGCCCGTCGGCGCGCGCCACCGGTGCCCGAGGCGACCTGGGCTGCCTGGGCGGCGCCGGGCTCGCCCCTGTCCCCGACCCATATGGCCGGCTTCGTGCCGTCCTACGAGCGCGAGGCCGATCGCTTCGACGGCCTCCTTTCCCGCTACCGGGACCGGCTTCCGCGGCTCGTCCGGGCGTCCGGCGCCGGCGATCCGACGGTGCCCGTTCGGGCTCCGACCGGTCCGCTCGCCCTCGCCGAACGCCCGTGATCTCCGAAACGCGAGGCGTGGATGAGACTTATCCCATGTGCGGGCTCGCACATCGCAGCGTGCGGCGGCCACCCATCTCAACCCCTGTCAGAGAGCGGCGATGAGAAAACCACCGTCCGCCCACCGCCTCGGTCGCATTGACGGCGAAGCGGAGAACGGTTCCAGATCGAAGGCGATCGGACCATCCGAACGAAAACGACCCGTGATGACGATGTCGAGAAGTCCAGTATCGGACGGCGGTCTCACGCTGCGCTTCTGGGGCGTGCGTGGTTCGACGCCGGTGAGCGGCCCGGAATACGCCGAGTTCGGCGGCAACACCCCGTGCATGGAGGTGCGCTGCGGCGAGCGCCTGTTCGTCGTCGATGCGGGCTCCGGACTCTACGCGTGCGGCCAGCACAACCGGCAGGACCTGCCGAAGGACGTCGATCTTCTCTTCAGCCACCTCCATCTCGACCACACCGGCGGACTGCCGTTCTTCAAGCCGGCGGTGTTCGATCCCGAGCGGACCGTCCACACCTGGTGCGGGAACCTCGACGGGCAGTCGGCCGAGGACACGCTCGGTCGGTTATACGCGCCGCCGCTCTTCCCGGTTACACTCGACGTCCTGCCCTGCACGCTCAAGCATCACGGCTTCCGTGCCGGCGAGACCCTGACCTTCTCCGACGGCGCGACCGTCGACACGATCCTGCTCAACCATCCCCAGGGCTCTGTCGGCTATCGGTTCGAGCATGACGGGAAACGGCTCTGCATCATCAGCGACATCGAGCACACCGATCCCTGGCCGGACGCCGCCCTGATGCGCTTCGTCGAGGATGCAGACCTGATCGTCTACGACGGCATGTTCACCGACTGCGAATACCCGACCTGCCGAGGCTGGGGCCACTCGACCTGGCAGAAGGGCGTCGAGCTGGCGCAGGCCGCCCGCGTGAAGGCGCTGGCGATCATCCACCTGCATCCATGCCACTCCGACGCGACCCTGCGCGCGGTCGAGGCGGACATGCAGGCGATCATGCCGACGGCCTACATCGCCCGCGAGCGCCAGCGCGTCGAGGTCGGCGCGACGCCGGCACTGCGTCGCGAGCCGCTGATCCGCATCGCCTGACACCGTCACGGCTCACGCCACCGGGCGTCGGCGCCCGCGCATCAGGTAGGCGAAGAAGCCGAACAGCGCGACGCCGATGATCACGCCGCCCCAGCCGAAATTGGTGAGCACCTGCCCGTCGATCGGATGGCCGATCCGGCCGAGCGCCACGAGCAGGCCGAGCGCCGCGATGACGGCCGAGACGAGCATTCCGAGGATCATGGCAGGTCCGGCGTAGTGGTCCAGGATGGCGGCCGTCGCCTCGCGACGGCTTCACCTGCCAGAATGCTTACCCGTGGTTGCCGTTCCGGCGCGCCCGTTCACGGAGGCGTGCGCTGCGGGGCGGTTCACCGGTTGCGGCTCGCAGCCAGTGCGCCCGCGACGAGCGGCGCGAGGATCGCGTCCGCCGCGCGGGTGATCGCGGGGCCGGCCGCGGACGGGCTTCCGGCATCGAAGGGCGGGCGCGGCGCGTATTCCGCCACGAGCTGGCTGGTGCGGGCATAGGCCTCGCCGCGGAGCTTGGCCGCGAGCGCCAGGGCGAAATCGAGCCCGGCCGAGATGCCGGCCGCGGTGGCGCGGTTGCGATCGAACACCACGCGTTCGTCGACCGGCACCGCGCCGAGCAGCGGCAGCACGGTGTCGCGCACGCACCAGTGCGAGGTCGCGCGGTACCCCGAGAGCAATCCCGCTGCTCCAAGGATCAGCGACCCGGTGCAGACGCTGGCGACCCAGGCGGCCCGGTCGGCGCGATCGCGCAGGAAGGCGAGGGTCGCAGCGTCGCGCATCTGGTCGGGCGTGCCGTCCCCGCCGGGAACGAACAGCACGTCGAGGTCGCGCGGGCAGGTCTCGAAGTCGGCGGTGGCGAGGAGGGCGAGCCCGGTGTCGCTCGCCACGGGACCTGCCGCCCGTGCGACGAGATGCAGGTTTCCCGGTGCGAGGCCCGCGAGGATCTCCTGCGGCCCGACGACGTCGAGCGCCGTCATGCCCGGAAATAGCAGCATGGCGATCCGCACCGGGCGACCGTCCGGGATCGCCGCGGGTTCGGGCGCGGTGCTTGCCGCCGATCCTCCGACGAGGCCAGTGCAGGCCAGGGCTGCGGCGACGAAGGCGCGGCGATCCACGAAACGGCTCCGGTGTCGGCGACGCCTGCGGCGCATCGCGACCATATGGGGTTTTCGGCTCGGAAGGCGCGGTCGGGCTCGCCGATATGGGCTCGCGAGCGTCTTCGGCCCCGGTCGGGGTGTTCGCAGCGCCGACGGCCGCCTATGACGAGAGCACCCATCCCGGCCGTTCGCGGCCGGATCGTCACCGCGGGGCCTTCGCATCGTGAACGTCTATTCCAGCCTCGAACGCCGCTTCGCCCGCCTCGACGCGATCGGCGCCGCCGCCGGCATCCTCGGCTGGGACTCGCAGACCCTGATGCCGGACGGTGCCGCCGACGGCCGCGCCGACCAGCTCGCGGTCCTGCGCGGCATCGCCCACGAGATCCTGACGGCGCCCGAGACCGCCGACGCGCTGTCGGCTGCCGACGAGACCGCCCTCGACCCGTGGCGGGCTGCGAACCTCGCCGAGATGCGCCGCCTCCACGCCCATGCCGCGGCGGTGCCGGGCGACCTCGTCGAGGCGAGCTCGCGGGCGATCTCGAAGGCGGAGATGGTCTGGCGCGAGGCCCGCGCGCAGTCGGATTTCAGGATGCTGCTGCCGCACTTGGCCGAGGTGCTGCGACTCCAGCGCGAGATCGGGGCGATCAAGGGGGCGGCCCTCGGGCTCGGCACCTACGACGCGCTGCTCGACGAGTACGATCCGGGCATGCGGCGCGCGACCATCGATCCGCTCTTCGCCGATCTGCGCACCCGGCTTCCCGGGCTGGTGGCCGAGGCACGCGAGCGGCAGGCGCGCGAGCCCGCGCCGCTGCCGCTCGACGGCCCGTTCCCGGTTGAGGCGCAGCGGCGGATCGGGCTGGCCTTGATGCGTGCGCTCGGCTTCGACTTCGCGCGCGGGCGCCTCGACATCAGCCTGCACCCGTTCTGCGGGGGCGCCACCGACGACGTGCGGATCACCACGCGCTACGACGCCGCCGATTTCGGGCGTGCGCTGATGGGGGTGCTGCACGAGACCGGCCACGCGCTCTACGAGCAGGGCCGCCCGGCCGCGTGGCGCAACCAGCCGGTCGGCAAGGCCCGCGGCATGAGCCTGCACGAGAGCCAATCGCTCATCGTCGAGATGCAGGCCTGCCGCAGCCGCGAATTCTTCGCGTTCCTGGCGCCCCTGGTCCGTACGGAATTCGGGCGCGACGGGGCCGCCTTCACGCCCGAGAACCTTCACCGCCTGCACACCCGGGTCGAGCCCGGCTTCATCCGGGTCGACGCCGACGAGGCGACCTACCCGGCGCACGTCCTGCTCCGCTACGACCTCGAATCGGCCCTCATCGCCGGCGACCTCGCAGTGGCCGACCTGCCGGGCGCGTTCAACGACGGCATGCGCAACCTGCTCGGGCTCGAAGTTCCGAACGACCGCCTCGGCTGCCTGCAGGACATCCACTGGCCGAGCGGCGCCTGGGGCTACTTCCCGACCTACACGCTCGGCGCGATGGCCGCCGCCCAGCTCTTCACCGCGGCCAAGCGCGACGAGCCGGGGATCCTGCCGGGCCTCGCCGCGGGCGATTTCGCGCCGCTGCGCGGCTGGCTGCGTCGCCACGTCCACGAGCAAGGCAGCCGCCTGCCCACCGATGCGCTGCTCGAGCAGGCGACCGGCCGCCCGCTCGGAACCGAGGCCTACCTCGCCCACCTCGAAACGCGCTACGGATCGGCTAGAGCATTTTCATGCGAAGTGGATCCCGGCTCGCGTGAAGGAAACGCGATCTTACAATAAGATAGAGCAATTCCCGTGATCCAGGGATCACGCGAATTGCTCTAGAGCGGGATGATGTCCACCGCCGAGCCGAGACGCGCCTGCGCGAGTTCGGCGACGTGGCGGTGGTGGGTGAACAGGATCGGCTGCACGGTGCCGCCGATCGCAGCGAGCGCTTCGAGGCCGTGGCCGGTCCGCGCGTCGTCGAAGGTCGAGAACAGGTCGTCGCCGATGAAGGGCGCCGGCTCGGACTTGCCGGCGTAATCCTCCAGGTAGGCCAGCCGCAGCGCGAGGTAGAGCTGGTCGCGGGTGCCCTCGCTGAGGCCCTGGACGTGGACGGTCTCGCCACCGGCGCGGCGGGCGACGATCAGCGCCTTGTCGGCCTCGTCGTAATCCTGCGCGAGGCCGGAGAACCCGCCCCCCGTCAGGGCCGCCATGATCGCGCCGGCCCGGGTCAGCAGCGGGTCCTGCTGCCCCGTCCGCTGGCGGGCGATGGCGGTGCCGAGCATCAGGCTCGCGAGCTTGAGCACGGCCCATTGCCGGGCGCTCGCGTGAAGCTCGGCCTCGGCCGCCTTCTTCTGCGCCAATGCCAGCTCGGCCCCGGTCCCGCCCTCCAGCGCCTCGCGCCGGCGCTCGCTGCGATCGCGCTCGGCGAAGGCCGTCTTGCCGCGCTGGTCGAGGTCCTCGTCCTCCATCGCCAGGCTGCGCAGCCGCGCCTCGATCGCATCGGCGTCGATGGTGGCGAGGTCGGCACGCAGCGCGTCTTCGGGAACGCCGTCTGCGGCGCGTGCCAGCTCGACGCGCCGCGCGAGCGCTTCCGCCCGCAACGCGCGCCGGGCGACGAGGCGGCCGTGCAGCGCCTCGACCGCGTCCTGCGCGTCGGCGCCGAGGTCCGGCACCGTGTCGGCCAGAAGACCCGCGAGATGGCCGAGCGAGTCGTCGCGCGCGCGCATCGCCGCTCCGGCCTCCCGCTCCGCCTCGTCGCGCCGCTTCGCGAGCTCGCGCCGGCGGGTCTCGCTCGCCTGCGCCTCCTGCAGCCGCGTCTGCAGGCTGCGGATCGCGGCGCTCGGCTGGATGTGGGCGAGGTCGGGGGCGAGCGCCGCGATCAGCGGCGTGACGGCGGCGTGGTAGGCCTCCATGTCGCGGCGGATGCCGGCGACGCGCGCGCGGCGGTTCTCGCGCTCGGCGAGCGCATTCGGCACCGCCTGCCAGGCGGCGAGGGCGCTCGTCGCCATCTCGGTCCCGGCCGCGCCGTCGAGCCCGATCGCCCGCACCGCGTCGTCCCAGGCATTGCGCCAGGCCGCCTGCTTCGCCTTCGCGTCGGCGAGCGCCGTCGTGGACCGCGCGATGCCGATCGCGGCGGCGCCGATCCGCGCGTTCGCCTCGCGGGTCGCCTCCCATCGCGACGCGATCGCCGCAACGCGCTCTTCCAGGCGGCCGAGGATCAGGCCGACGTCGAGGCCGGCGAGGTCGGTCAGTCCCATCCTTTCGGCAAGATCCAGCAACGGCGCCCGTGCCGCCTCGATCCGCTCGGTGCGGAGCGCGCGATCGATGTGCCGCTCGTCGAGATCGCCCTTGCCCTCGATCAGGGTCTCGGCCTCACCGAGCCACGCCGTCATCTCCGCCGGGGTCGAGGGCGCGATGCCGGCGGGGCGCCACAGGTCGACCCAGGCGGCATGGCCTTCCGCGACCTCGGCTTCGATCTCCCTCAGGATCTCGTCGGCGGTCTCGGCCTCGGCGAGCTCGGCGTCGAGGCGCAGCCGGTCGGCGGCGTGCTCCGCGACGCGGGCGGCGTCGGCGGCGAGATCGTCGGCGAGCCGGTCTGCGGCCTGCGCCAGGCGCTCGTAGGCGGCGATACTCCCCGGCGCTTGCCGGACCCCCTCGCTCAGGGCTTCGCGGAGTGGCGCGAAGGCGGCGTCGCGCTCGGCCCGAAGCGCAGACAGGTCGGAGAGCGTCGCGATCGGCCGGCCGGCCTCGCGCTCGCGCAGGCGCCCCCGCCGCGTCGCGACCTGGCGCCGGGCGGCGTCGCGGCGCTCGACCGCCAGCACGCGCTCGCGCTCCTTGCCGTCGATCAAGGCCCGGAAGCGCGCCACCGTCTCGACCGTCGGCAGCGGCGCGGCGGCGAGGGCCGCGACGTCGGCCACCGGTGGCGACAGACGGGCCGCTTGCCCGCGCAGCACCTGCTCGGCCCGCCGCACCGTGGCATCGAGGGCGTCGCGCTCGGCGATCACGCCGCGGATCGCCGCCAGCGGGCGTAACGTCTCGCGGAAGGGGGTCGGATCGACCGGCGTGCCGCCTTCGGCCACGTCGCGCAGCAGGCCCTCGTGCTCGGTACGCGCCGCGGCGAGGTCGCGCTCCAGCCGGGCGATGGCGGCGGCGTCCTCCTGCCCATCGCGGATCAGGGTTTCGACCCGGGCGCGGACGGCGTCCGAGGGCTGGCGCCGCGTCAGCGCCTCCACGTCGGGGAGGCCGACCCGCACGGCGAGCCGGGCGAGCTCGGCGTCGAACTGGTCCGCCTCGCCCTGGATGCGGGGCAGGTCGACCCCGTTCTTGTCGAAGCGGTCGATCCCGCGAAAACCTTCCAGGATCTCCTCGGCACGCCCGATGAGCCCGGCATCGACGGCGACGGCGGCGAAGGCCGCCCGGGCCGCGTCCGCCGCCGCATCGATGCGCGCGGCGTCCGCCTGCCGGGCGCGCAACGCGGCGCATGCCTCTCCGAGGCGGTCGACCCAGGCGTCGGGAACCTCGACCAGCCCCGGTTCGGCGTCGTCCCGCGCTGCGAGCCCGTCGATCTCGGCGAGCAGCGGGCCGACGCGCCGGAGGCGGGTGAGGCGCGCCTGCTCGGCCGCGATCCGCATCCGCTCGGCCTTGATCGCGTCGAGCGCGTTCCCGGCGGTGGCGATGCTGTCGTTGAGGTCGCGCCAGTCTCCGGCGCGCAGGCCGGTGTCGCGGATCGCCTTCCGGGCGTCCTCGTAGCGGTCGAACGCCTGGTAGAAGCTGCGGTCCTGGCGCTTGCGCGGCCCGTAGATCCGGTCGGACTCGGCCTCGAGGCTCTTCTGAAGGTCGCTGTAGCCGCGCAGGCCCGAGGCCGCCGCGAACAGGCTGGCGCCGAGCTCGCCCTCGGCGAGCAGCATCTCCCTGGCACCCTCGCGCAGGCTGTTCGCGTCGAGGCCGAAGGCGCGGCAGAACACCTCGCGGGTCAGGCCGCCGAGGAAGGGCGCGAGCACGGTCTCCGGCAGGGGCGCGTCGTCGGCGTCGACCAGGGTGTTGCGGTTGCCCTTGCGGCGGCGGAAGCAGAGCGTCCGTCCGTCGGCGCTGCCGATCTCGGCGCCGATCCGCAGCTGCGGCATCTCATGAAGGAAGGCGTAGGCGGTCCGTGTCCCGATGCCGAAGAGCAGGTCGGTCACCGCGGCGAGCGCCGAGGATTTTCCCGCCTCGTTGGCGCCGAGGACGACGTGCAGGCGCGCATCGGCGCGGAAGTCGACCCGGCGGCCGGTGAAGGGGCCGTAGCGTTCGAGGTCGAGGCTCAGCAGGCGCATGGGTGTCTCCGCACCGCCGGGCTTCGGCGAGCGTCCGGTGAAGTCGCGCGGCTCAGCATGCGCGCTTGGTCAGGCGGCCGAGGATCATCGCCTCGGCCTCGGCGCAGAGGGTGTCGAGGTCGGCGGCGAGGTCGCCGTCCTCGGCCGCCGGCATCTTGGCGGCGATCTCGGCGAGCGCGGCGGTCGCGCGCGCGCGAAACTCCGGGTCGTGGTCGATCTCGGCGAGGAGCGTCGCCGGGTCGATGGCGTCGACGACGTTCTCCCGCGGGCCGCTGCTCGGGCGGGCTGTGTCGATCCTCAGCTTCTCCAGCCAGATGTCCTCGTGGACGCGGTCGGCGGCGGCCTGGATCTCGGCGGTGAGGTTCTCGCGGTCGGCGGCGAGCCGGTCGTGGGCGGCGGTGACGCCGGTGAGGTGCACGCGGACCGCGAGCAGGCGGCCCTCGGCCAAGGCCACCAGCGGGCGCAGAGCCGCCTCGACCAGGGCCACCGCCTCGCTTTCGCTCTCGGCCGCGTCGACCGCCACCGTGAGGCTGTGGAAGCGCGCATGATCGACGATCAGGCGGCGCACCGCCGTGACCTGCCCGTCGCCGACCTCCACCACAACGGCGCCCTTGGGGCCGCATTCACGGATGCTGCGACCCTGGAGGTTGCCCGGGAACAGGATCCAGGGATCCTGCGACAGCTCGGCATATTCGTGGATGTGGCCGAGCGCCCAGTAGTCGTATCCGCGCGCGCGCAGGTCGGCGACGGAGCAGGGCGCGTAGGTCGCGTGCTGGGCGTGCCCGGTGCAGGAGGTGTGCAGCACGCCGACGTTGAACCAGCCCGGCACGGCTGCCGGATAGGCCAGCGACAGGTTCTCGTCGACCGCCCGGTTGGGAAAGCTCTGCCCGTGAAGCGCGACCTTCAGGTGGTCGAGGCGAAGGGTCTCGGGCTTCTTTGTCGAGAAGGTGCGCACCGCGTCCGGCAGGGTGATCGCCTTGGTGATCACGCTCTCGGCGTCGTGGTTGCCGCGCACCAGCACCACCGGGATGCCGGCCCGGTCGAGCCGCGCGACCTGGCGGGCGAAGAACAGGCCGATCGAGTGGTCGGCCCAGTCGCCGTCGTAGACGTCGCCGGCGACGATCAGGAACGCGACGCGCGCCTCGATCGCATGGCCGACCAGGTCCTCGAACGCGCGCCTGCCGGCGGAGGCGAAGCGCTGGGCGATCTCGGCGTTCCGCGCCGAGAGCCCGGCGAGCGGGCTGCCGAGATGCAGGTCGGCGGCGTGGATGAACGTGAAACGCGTCATGGTCCCCGTGATCTGGGTCCTCGGGATCCGGAGCGCTGCCCCGCGGCAGGTCCGAACGGATCGAGATGGGTTCTGGGCGCTCGCGCCGCGAGGCTCAAGGGTCGAGGGTGGTTGCGTCAACAGGGCAACGGGATCATCGGTCGCGCGTTGGGACGCGGGCGTGATACCCCCGCACCCCGTCCCGGTCTCGCGCCTGCCCGGGGCTGTCAGGCGAGCGCCGTCAGGAGCACGAACGGCCCGCATGGCAACGATCCAGGTTTCGCCGGCGTCCCTCGGCCTCGACTCGGTCGCGCCGGCGCCGATCCGCCAGGCGGATGCCGCGGCGGTGTCGCGCAAGGTCGTCAGCTGGAACCTGCTGCGGCGCACGGGCGCGGCGGTCGAGGACGTCGTCGCCCTGATCGAGCAGGAACGGCCGGACCTGCTGCTGATGCAGGAGGCGACCCGCGAGATCGCCGGGATCACCGACCGCGTCGGCGGATCCTATGCCTGGGTGCCGCTGCCGGGGCGCATCCACGGCCTGGCGATGTGGTGCCCGACCCCGTGGGCGAAGACGCCGACCGTCGTCAAGCTGCCGTCCGGCGCGGTCGTGCACCGGGTCTGCCAGGTGCTCGATTTCGGCGATTTCGGCGTGGCCAACGTGCACCTGTCGCACGGCCAGATGCTGAACCGGCGCCAGCTGCGCCGGATCGTCGGGATGCTGCCGGAGCGCTCGGCGATCCTCGGCGACTACAACATCGTCGGGCCGGCGCTGGTGCCGGGATTCCGCGACGTCGGCCCGCGCCGGCCGACGCACGCGATGGTCGAGATGGTGCCGCTGCGCCTCGACCGCTGCCTGGTGCGCGGCCTCGTCTGCCGCGAGCACGCGGTGCTGCCGCGCGGACCCTCAGACCACCGCCCGATCGTCGTCCATCTCAGCCCGGCCCCGCCCGGCGAGGCGCCGCGCCTGCGCTTCAGAGGTATGGCAGCAGCAGTCGCACGCCTGCGTCGCGCAAACGGACGGGCAAGACCCGCGCGTTGATCGCGTCCAGGGTCAGCGGCGTCTCCATCTTGGCGCGGATGAAGCTCTCGAGCTGCGCGGCGAGATCCGCGTCGTGGATCTCGACGTTGAGCTCGAAGTTCAGCCGGAAGCTGCGCATGTCCCAGTTCGCGCTGCCGACGAAGCACCAGGCCCCGTCCACCACCGTCGCCTTGGAATGGTCGAAGGGCGGCTCGTCGAGCCAGATCCGCACGCCGTTGCGCAGCAGCGGCGCGATGTGCGCCCGCGTCGCCCAATCGATGAAGTGATGGTCGCTGATCCGCGGGATGACGATGTCCACCGTGATCCCGCGCTGGCTGGCGAGGATGAGGGCGTTCATCACCACCTCGTCCGGCAGGAAGTAGGGGGTGACGACGCGGACCGAGCTGCGCGCGCAGGCCAGGGCCTGCAGGATCACGAACTCGATCTTCTCCACGTCCGCGTCGGGCCCGGAGACGACGACCCGCGCGATCGATTCCCCGACCGGTTGGAGGTCGGGGAACCAGTCCGGCCCTTCGAGCGCACCGCCGTCGGCGAAGGCCCAATCGGCCGAGAAGGCCAGCATCAGCTGCTCGACCACCGGGCCGGCGACGTGGAAATGGGTGTCGCGGATCGGGTGGTCCGGGCGCGTCCGCAGGCGGTTCGGCTGCGAGATGTTGAGGCCGCCGGTGAAGGCCTCGCGCCCGTCGAGGATCAGCAGCTTCTTGTGGGTGCGCAGGTTCAGGAACGGCATGCGCCAGGGCAGGCCCGAATGCATGAACAGGGCGGCCGGCACGCCCGCGGCCCGCAGGCGCCGGAAGGCCGCGGCGCGGAAGTAGCCGCCGCCGATGCCGTCGATGATCACCCGCACCGCGACGCCGCGGTCCTGCGCTTCCTTCAACGCCGCGCAGAAGGTCCGTCCGGTGGGATCGTCGCGGAAGATGTAGCTGGACAGGGCGATGCTGGTTCGCGCCGCGCCGATCGCCGCCAGCATCGCCGGATAGGCCGCGTCGCCGTTGCGGAACAGGCGGATCGTGTTGCCGGCCAGCGCCGGCAGGCCGGAGATGCGGCGCACCGCCCTGTCCAGCGGCCACATCACCTCGGGGACGATGGCGTCCTCGGTGCTCGGCGCGCCGGGCGCCGCGGAGGGCTTCGACTGGAACTTGCGCGCGCGGCGCTCGACCCGGTTGATCCCGAACAGCAGGTACAGGGACGTCCCGAACACCGGCGACAGCCAGGCGAGCCCGATCCAGCCGACCGCGACGCTGACCCGGCGCTTGCGCAGCAGCGCGTGCAGGGTGACGCCGAGCGCCAGCACGGTGCCGATCACGGCCGCGACGTCGGCCCTCAGATGTGCGGTGGACTGCAGCCACCGGATCAACGCGTCTTCCAAAGGTCGTGTCCGCTCTCGATGTCCCGCGCCGATATACGGGAAACGGCGCGATGCGCGCGGACGCGGCAGCGTGTTTTTTCCGTGAGCGCGATAGGGATGGCCGATCGTCGGGCGACGATCGCCGATGATCGTCCGCGCTGCGCTGCGATCTCCGTTGCCTGGGCGCCGCGAGAATGATTCATCTCCTGCATCGGACGCCAGATCCGCATGGGAGAGAACGATGCCCGCACCATCGAAGCCGAAACCGCCGGCCGAAGGCCGAAACGCGGCGGACCTGGACCTCGGCGCCGTGCCGCGCCGGGACGTCTTCCGCGGCCTCGCCGCCCTCGGCCTCGGTCTGGCGGCGACGCCGGCCTTGGCGCGCGAGCCGGCGGCACCCGCCATCGCGCGCGAGGAGTTCCGCGTGCCGACGGGCGAGGACGGGATCGAGCTCTACGTCCGCAACAAGCACCCGGCGGGGCAGGCGCGCTTCGCCGCCGACCGGATCCTGCTCTACGTCCATGGGGCGACCTACCCGGCCTCGACGGCGTTCGACCTGCCGCTCGCCGGCCTGTCGATGATGGACTACCTGGCCGGGCTCGGCTTCGACGTCTACCTCGTGGACCTGCCCGGCTACGGGTTCTCGAGCCGCCCGAAGCAGATGGACCGGCCGGCCGCGGACAACCCGCCCTTCATGCGCACCGCCGACGCGGCGAAGGCCGTGGGCGTCGCCGTCGACTTCATCCTGAAGCGGCGCGGCGTCGAAAAACTCGACCTGATGGGATGGTCCTGGGGCACCTCGACGATGGGGCTCTACACCACGACCCACAACGACCGGGTCAACCGCCTCGTGCTCTACGCGCCGCAATGGATCGCCAAGGCGCCGCCGAACCTCGGCACCTCCGGGCCGCTCGGCGCCTACCGCACCGTCACCCGCGACAGCGCCCGGGACCGCTGGCTAAAGGGCGTCGCCGGGGACAAGCGCGCCGACCTGATCCCGGCGGGCTGGTTCGAGCAATGGGCGGATGCGACCTGGGCCACCGACGCGGCCGGCGCGGCCTCGTCGCCGCCGGTGCTGCGCGCGCCGAACGGCGTCGTCGCCGACTCGCAGACCTACTGGCAGGCGGGAAAGCCGCTCTACGACCCGGGCGAAATCCGCGTCCCGACCCTGATCATCCACGCGGAATGGGACGCCGACCTGCCGAGCTACCAGGCGCAGGAATACTTCACCCAGCTGACGAACGCCCCCTACAAGCGCTTCGTCGAGCTCGGCGAGGGCACGCATACGGTGATGATGGAGAAGAACCGCATGCAGTTCTTCCGCGAGGTCGCAGCCTTCCTTCAGGAGGCCGAGCCGCAGGCGCTGAACTGAGCCGGTCGGGCGCGGGTCACGCGGCCGCGCCCACCGGCGTCTCCCGCACCTGCCCCGGCCGCAGGGTGCCGGTGAGCAGGTCGACCTGGGCGACGAGGCGCTGAAGCTGCGGGCTGCGCGCCTCATCGGGGCGGTCCGGCAACGGATAGCGGTGCTCGGCCAGCGCCGCGAGCGTCGCCGCGATCCAGGCCTTCCACGGGCCGTCCTCCGCGCCCGCCGGCGCGCCGGCATGGCGGAGCACGGTGAGACGGGCGCTGATCCGCCGGAGCGTGGCGTCGGCGACCATCGCCGCCTCGACCTCCGGGTGGTGACCGGCGCGCGGCTGCTGCAGGGCGCGCGACAGGGCGGCTTCGAGGTCGTTGAGCGCGAGGCCGGCGCTCCGGGCACAGGTCGAGAGCTTCGCCTCGCGCTCCGAAAGCGGCGTCTCCGCGAAGGCGGCTTCCGCGAAGGCGGCATGGCTCGCGAGCGCGCGGCGCAGTTCCTTGCGGACTTGGTCCGGCTCCCAGATCGGCCACAGCAGCAGGCAGCTGACCACGGCGATCAGCCCGCCGAGGATGGTGAACAGCGCACGCATGCCGACCACCTCCCAGGAGGAATGGCCGGGCGTGATCACCTCGATCAGCAGCACGATCAGCGGGGTCAGGCAGGCGACGAAGACGCCGTAGCTGACCTGCCGCGCGGCGAAGCCGACGATGCTCAACGGCAGGATCAACGCGATCTGCATCAGCGGCGTCGTCGCCATCTGCGCCAGCAGCGCGCCGACGAGGCCGCCGAGCACGGTGCCGCCGATCCGCTCCAGCGCCCGCTGCCACGTCGCCGAGTAGAACGGCTGCATGGTGAGGACCACGGTCATCACCAGCCAATGCGAGAACGGGCCGGCCCAGATCAGCGTCGCCGCGAGCGCCGGGGCGCAGACCGCGCTGGCACGCACCGCGTGGCGGAGGTTGGCCGAGGCGAGGGTGAAGTTGGTGCGCAGCGGCCCGAAGAACCGCGTGCGCCAGTCGAGGCTGCCGCCGTCGGAGAGCGCCCCGCCGGGGCGGTAGCCCTCCGGCGTCGAGAGCTTGGCCCCGATCCGGACGCGCTCGATGATGCGCTCGGCCAGGCGCGCGAGGATCGGCGTCGCCTCCAGCCCTTCCGTGGCGCGGGCGATCGCCGGCTCCAGGCGCGGCAGATCGAGGTCGACGTCGTCGCGGATCGCCCGGGCGATGGCGATCAGCAGCGGGCGCAGGCGCCGCAGGAACAGCTTGGCGGCGGCGCGCCGGTGCGGCTCGGGCGCGCTCTCGATCAGCTCGGCGATGCCGATCAGGCCGGAGAACAGCTGCTCGGCCGTCTCCAGGCGCAGCAGCGCCTGTGCCGTGCGCTCGGAGACGCGCTCGCGGGAGCGCGCGAGGTCGAGGAGGAGCGCACGTGCGGATTCGATGCCGGCGCGGACGCCGCGGCGGTGGGCGCGGGCATGGCCGTCGAAGGCGGCGGCCACCGTCTCGGGCGCGGCCGCGAGCTTCTCGAGATCGCCGGTCAGCCGCGCGAGCGCGTGCCAGACCTCGGCGATGGCGCGATGGGCCGCGCGGTAGGGGTGCAGCCGCCACAGCACCAGCGCCAGCACGGTCGCCCACAGCCCGCCCGCGAGGAACATCGCGGCGATGATCGCGGCTTCCTGCGGGCTCAAGGGTCGGTCCATGGCGATGCAGAGCACCACCACGAGCACGTTGCCCGCGGCCTGGGCCTGCACGCTCCAGACGCGGGCGTAGGCGCAGGCGAAGATCACCGCGCAGGCGGCCGGCACGACCACGAGCGGGCCGTAGGGCTGGATCAGCCCGAACACGCCCCAGATCAGGGCGCCGAGCACCGAGAAGGCGGTGAGCACGCGCAGGCGGATGCGGATCGGGCCGCCGGTGTCGCAGAAGCAGGTGAGGTTGGCTGCGAGCGCCATCGTCAGGAGCGGCGGCCACTGAATCCATTCGTTGGCCAGCAGCACGATCGCGAAGGCGAAGGCCGCGCGCACGCCCTCGACGAGGCTCAGGCCCCGCGGGTCGAGGGCCACCGGCAGCCGCGTCAGGTCGGAGCCGGGCCGGCCGAGGCTCCCGCGCCCGCCCGTGACCCGGCGGCGGCGCAGGCGCACGACCGTCCGCTTCGCGGTCTGCTTCGGCATGCTCGGGACGGGGTCTGCCAACCTTCGGCTCCAGCGCCGGATCGGACCTCGGCGCACCGGAGGTCTAGAACCCTTCGCCCGCGAGCGGAACCGCCGGGGCCGGCATCTCGGACCTGCGCGGCCTTATCCTGAAAATGCCGTCGTCGCCCGTCATCTCCCGGCGATGATCGTCAGCCTGCCGCCGGCCCCGCCCGCCCTCGTCGAACCTGCATCCGCCCGGCCCTGCGATGCCGCGACGCGCGCCCGCCTGCTGTCGCCTCCGAGCCCCGGCGACGAGACCGTCAGCCTCGCGTGCTCGATCGGCTTGAGCCCCGGCGACCACGTCCTGCGCCGGGTCGTGATCGAGGGGGCGGAGGCCTCGAGCACCGAGATCGACTGCGGCGGCGCGACGATCGGCCGGGCCGAGCCGGCGCCGACGCTCGCGGAGCTCGCGGTCGAGATCCGCTCGCGCGCGCCGACCGTAGCGGGGGGGATCTGGTCGCGGCCGAGCGGCGTGACCCTGCGCAACTGCCGCATCCTCGGCCACATTCGCGTCTGGGGCATGGGCCTCAACGGCCAGGGGCTCGCGGTGAAGGCGTCCTCGCACAGCCTCGGCCATACCGAGCGGGCACAGGCCGCCGCGCCGACGCAGGTCGCGATCCGCGATTCGACGATCACCGCGCTCGGGCACATCCCGATCTACCTCGCTCCCGGGGTCACCCGTTTCACCCTCCAGGGCTCGACCCTGAACGGGCGCTCGGGCGCGGACGCGATCTACCTCGACGCCGAGAGCGCAGACAACGTGATCGCCGACAACACCATCGACGTCGCGATCGGGCGCGAGGCCATCGCCGTCGACGGCTCGGCGCGCAACCGCATCACCGGAAACCGCATCGCCCAGCACGGGCAGGGCGGCGTGCGGCTCTACCGCAATTGCGGGGAGGGCGGGACGGTCCGCCACCAGAGCCCGTCGGACAACGTGATCACCGGCAACGTCTTCACCGGCGGCGGCGGCCTGTTCGGGTCGACGGCGATCGTCGTCAATTCCCGCGGCGGATGGCGGCTCTATTGCGGCCAGGATGCCGGCTACCCGTTCGGCAGCAGCCGCGACGATGCCGACGGCGGCACCGGCAACGTCGTCGAGCCGAACACGAGCGAGTGATCCGGCCTCAGCCGCCGGCCATCACGAGCGCCCAGAAGCGCTTGTAGCGGGTGCCGGGCGCGTCGACGCGGGCGATGCCGATCCGGCGGATCTGCGGGATCAGCATGTTCTTGTTGTGCTCGGGCGAGGCCTTCCAGCGGGCCAGCACCTGATCGAAGGTCTCGGAGCCGGCGCTGAGGTTCTCGGCCGACCAGGTGCGGCCGAGCCCGGCCGACGCCATCCGCGACGTGAAGCTGCCGCCGGCTTCGTGGCTGAGCTGGCCGGTGCGGGCGTTGTTGCCGGCCTGGAACGCCGCCGCCGTGGCCAGCCCCGCGTCGACCGTCACCGGTCCGAGCCCGTGCTGCGCCCGGTAGCGCGAGATCGCGGCGGCGGCAGCGGTCTCGTCGAGGATCACGGGGCTCACCGGGCCCGGACTCTCGAGGATCGTCGGCGTCCCGCAGGCGGAGAGCGCGAGGGCGAGGAGGCCCAGGCCGGCGAAGGCGTTGCGGTGGCGGCTGGCGCGGTGGGTCATCGGAAAAGGGTTCGCTGGCGGTACGGGCCGTCGCCTTGGCCCGGCCGATGCGGCGAAACCGGGGCGCGCGGACGCCCGCACGACGCAAGGGCGGACGCCTGTGCCCGCGACGCCACGCCCAGCCTCAGATCCGTGTGCCCGGATCGCGCAGCGGCGCCCCGCAGCGCCAGCCGGTGATCCGGTATTCCGGATGCTCGACGACCCAGCGGGCGAGCTGCGGCTGCGCGACGTGCTGGCAGGCGCGCGGCGTGGCGACGTCGAGCGGCATGCGGCGCGCCTCGCAGGTCTCGGGAGCGCTCGCCATGCACGCGGTGAAGTACAGAAAGAACACGCCGGTCATCGCGATCCTCCGAGAGCCGCTGCCCTACGGCGCGCGGCGACGACGCTAGCACCGTGACGGTAGCCGTCGATGCGCCGATCCAACGCACCCCGGGGCTCAGCTTGCGTGGGGTCCCGACGGCCGGGGCCGAGCAGACGCGGGCGGCTCGGCACCTTGCCGGCCCGTGACGGAAGCGATCACCCGGTATTCGGCGCTGTCGATCGGGGACGATCGATCCTCGTTCCCGCATGGCCGCGGCTCGGCCGCAGCTTGCATGCGCCTTCGCACGATGAATAATGAACAAGGAGTCGGCCCGCGCGTCGAACGTCATCGCCGGCCGAACCGTGACGCTGCAATCCTTCACCTTCGCTGCGCAGGAGCCTGACGCCCCCGACGGGTTCGGCGCCTATCACGATCTCTATGCCCACGGCTCCAACGTGGCCTTGGCGGGCGAGCGGTTCTACGCCCGCTTCCAGGCCCATCGCTTCCCGCGCATGGTGGTGTTCGACCGGTTCCTGCACGGCTTGGTGCACAGCCGCGACGCGACGCGGGTGCGCCGCGACGGCTTCGATCACGTCAACCTCCATCTCCTGCTCGCCGGCACGCTGTGGGGCGGTGTGCCCGGCGACGAGGGGCGGGTCGCGCCGGGCGAGATCCTGCTGTTCGATACGACGCGACCGCAATCGAGCCGGGCCGAGCACGCGCACGTCGTCACCATCGCGCTCGCGCGCGATCAGGTCGAGGGTCCGCTGCGCGCGTTCCGTGCCTTCCATGGCGCGGTGCTTCCGGAAGCATCCGCCGGATTGCTCGCGGACCTGATGGTCTCGCTCGCGCGCAGGGGTGCCGCGGTCGACCCGCAGGCCGCGGCCGGGGCGGGGCGTGCGCTCGCGATACTGCTGGCGGGGGCGCTGGGCGACCGGTCGGTCGCCGGCCTCGACGCGGACATGGACGAGCAGTCGATGCGTCTCAGGCGCGAGCGCGCCGAGACCTTCATCGCCGCGCGCCTGTCGGACCCGGCCCTCGACGCCGAGACGATCGCGCGCGGGATCGGCGTCTCCCGCAGCATCCTGTATCGCTCGTTCTCGGGCGAGGGCGGCGTCGCGAACGTCCTGCGGCTTCGGCGGCTCGAGAGCCTGCGCGCCTGCCTGAGGCGGCCGACCGAGACCCGCTCGATCGCGGCCCTGGCCTTCGCCTGCGGCTTCGGCAGCGAAAGTCATTGCAACCGCGCGTTTCACGCGGCATTCGGGCAACCGCCGGGCCAGTTCCGTGCCGATCTGCAGCGGGCGCGCGCCTCCCGGGCGAGGACCGCCGAAGACCGGTCGCAGCTCGCCGCGTGGCTTTGTGAACTCTACTGATCCGGGCGTCCCGCACAGATCCGTCCGTTCGCCCGCCCCCTTGCCGACCGCGGATCGCAGCGCAGGACGTTCGGGCCGGCCGCTGATGCTGCTCCTGGCCTCGACGCAGCTCTTCGCCTTCAGCGACCGCTTCCTGATCACGGTCATCGCCACGCCGCTCAAGCACGACCTGATGCTGAGCGACGCCGAGATCGGCCTGCTCCAGGGCTCCGCCTTCGCGCTGCTCTACGCAGGGGCGCTGCCCGGGTTCGGCGCGGTCGCCGATCGCGGGCACCGGCGGATGGTGCTGCTGGCATCCCTCGTCACCTGGACGATCGCGACGATCGCCTGCGGGCTGTCCGGTTCCTTCGCCGCGCTGTTCGCGAGCCGCCTGCTCCTCGGGCTCGGGCAGTCGGGGATCACCCCGGCGGCCCTGTCCCTCCTGGCGGTCAGGATCGAGCGCGCGCAGCTCGGGCGCGGCATCTCGCTCCTGACCGCCGGCGGGACGCTCGGGCGAAGTCTCGCCTTCCTCGTCGGCGGCGCGACCCTCGGCTGGCTCTCGGGATGCGCCGGGATCGCGATCCCCGGGTTCGGCACGCTGGCACCCTGGCAGGCCCTGTTCGTGCTGGCGGCCCTGCCGAACCTCGTGCTGTTGGCCCTCATCTGGTGCATCGCCGAACCTTCGCAGCCCGTCGTGCCGGTCGCCCGCCCGAAATGGTCGCGCGTCGTCGGATGGATGATCCGCCGGCGCGGCGCCTACCTGCCGCATGCCGCGGCGGCGACCGCCGCGATCCTGATGGGCCAGACGCTGACGGCTTGGGCGCCGACCTTCTACGTGCGCACCCACGGCGTCACGCCGGCCGAGAGCGGCCTGGTCCTCGGTCTCGTGGTTCTGGTCACCGCACCGATCGGGCACGTCGTCGGCGGGATCGTGCTCGACCGGGTTCGGCGCACCAATCCGCGGGCCGCGCCGCTGATGCTGGGCCTCGGCCTCCTCTTCGCGCTCCCCGCCACCGCGACGATGGCTCTGGCGCCGGGCCTCGGGCCGTCCCTGGCGGGGTTCGCCGCCCTCGTCGTCGCCCTCGGCTTCTGCAGCCCCCCGGGGTTGGCCGGCATCCAGTTCCTGACGCCGGTCGCGTTGCGGGGCCGGGTCAGCGGCGTGTTCATCGCCTTCGTGACCCTCGTGGCTCTGGGCGCAGGGCCGGCGCTGCTCGGCCTCCTGAACGACCGGGTGTTCGGCACCGACGGGATCGGGCGGGCGTTCGTCGCGCTGTACGCGGTGGTCGGAGGCCTCGGCGTCGTCTTCGCCCTGATGGCGGCCCGGCGGGATTCCGGCCGGCGGCGCCGGCGGGCCTGATCAGGCGGCGGCCATCGCCCGGCCGAGCGCCACGGGCGCGAAGGCCCGCATCAGCGCGCCGTCGAGATGGCCCTTCATCCTGTCCATCGTCGCCAGCGCCTCGGGCGCCGCGATCGGATCGCGGTAGGTCCTGCGCTCGGTGAGGGCCGAGAACACGTCGCAGATCGCGACGATGCGCACGAGATCGGTGATCGCGCCGTCCTGCAGGCCGGCCGGATATCCGGTGCCGTCCATCTTCTCGTGATGGTGGCGCACCACCTCGACGATCTCCGGCTCGAAACCGCCCTGCGCGACCAGCAGCCCGGCGCCGATCTCCGGGTGCCGCCGCATCAGGCGCATCTCCTCCGGCGTCAGCCGGCCGGGCTTGTTCAGGATCTCGACCGGGATGCGCGCCTTGCCGATGTCGTGCAGCAGTGCGGCCTTGGTGAGGCGATGCTGGTCGGCACGCGACAGGCCGACCAGCGCGCCGAACGCTGCGGCGTAGCCGGCCACGCCGAGCGTATGCTGGTAGACGCCGGCATCGTGCCGCCAGACGGTGGCGAGCCAGTCGCCGATCCCGGCCTCGGACACCGCCGCGAGGACGAGGTCGGTGCCGCAGTCGATCTCAGCCTGCTGGAACCCGGCTCCGAGCGCCGCCGAATCGAAGATCTCCGTGACGATCCCGGTGGCGGCCGCGCTGCGCGCCTCGAGACGCCGCGTCCGGTTCGCCCCGACCTCGATCATCGCGAAGACGCCGGCGAGGATCGTCTCGCGCGCGGCCGTCGCGGGCAGGCTTCTCACGATCGGCGAGGAGGAGGTACGCTGCGGGCCGCCGCGGCGCAGCACCAGCGTCGGGATCCAGGGCGTCTTGGCGAGGATGGCGTCGGCGATCGGCGGTGCGAGATCGAGCACCACCAGGGCGGGGCGTCCGCCGCCGAGCGGCCAGGCGGCCGCCGTGCGGCACGGCATCACCAGATCGATCCCGCGCGCCAGCGGGCGCCGCAGGTCGGCATGATCGGTGATCAGGAGGACGAAGGCGTCCTCCGCGGCCGGGAACTGGGCGCCCTGAGCCAATGCCGGAAATCCTCGGTTGTCGTCGTCAACGCTTCGTTGACGATAAACCGAACTTCGTGAGTGAACCGTTTCCGGATATTTCGGCGACTCCACGCTAATGCCCGATTCGGCGTCGGCGTTCACCTCGTCCGTAAGCGGGCAGAGTGCGCAGGTCGCCGGCGCACGGGATGCGCCCGTCGTCGATTCAGGCGACCGTCGCGCCGTGGACGTCGGCGTCGATCGGGCGGGCGCCGCGCGCCTCGGCGCCGTCGGTGAGGAAATCGGCAAGCTTCACGACGAGCAGCACCTGCACGCTGGCGAGGGCGGCGAAGACGGCGAGGAACGAGGTCAGCATGGCGGGATCCGGTTGCGTGTTGCGACGCAATAGATCTCATGCTGCGCTGCATTCTGGTATACCAAACGCCACATGCCAAATATGCGAATCACGCATGCGCTCAGGCTCGGCGGATATGTTCCACCGATCCGGCTCGGAGCCTCCGAACGATCCTTGAGGTCAGTCGAGATAGGCGCCGTAGGCGTCGACGTGGTCGGCGAGGCCGATGCCGTGGTCGCGAACCAGCCGCTCGGCGAGCTCGACGTCGCGCGCCTCCAGCGCGTCGATGATGGCGACGTGCTCGCGAATCGACTTCTCTGCCCGGTCGCCCTGGCGCAAGGCGGTGTTGCGGATGCCGCGCACGTGCATCAGCAGGTTGCTCGACAGCTCCGAGATCATCGCGCATTGCCCGAGCGAGATGATCTTCTGATGGAAGCGGATGTTGGCGTCGGAGTACTCGTCGATGTGCTCGGCCGGGCGGCCGTCGTAGAATTCGGGGAAGGCCTCGCGCAGCGAGCGCAGCTCGGCGTCCGAGGCGCGGGTGCAGGCGAGCCGGGCGGCCATGCTCTCGAGCGCCGCCCAGGCATGGATCATCCCGACGATCTCTTTCTTGGTCTTCTTGATCACGAACACGCCACGCCGGGCCTCGGAGCGGACGAAGCCCTCCTGCTCCAGCACCGTCAGCGCCTCGCGCACCGGCGTCCGGCTGACGCCCAGATCCTGCGACAGCTTGCGCTCGTCGAGACGGACCTCGTCGGGGCGCCCGTAGATGTCCATGTTGGTGATGAAGGTCTTCAACGCCTCGTAGGCCAAGGTCCGCAGGCTCGAACTGACCACGATCGGCTTGATGCTGAGCGACTCGGAGTTCGACATGCCGTACCCGTCGGTCCGCGTTCTTCGGTTTGTGTTCGACGCGCGACCGACCGCCGAAGTAACCCAAACCTCGGCGCCAGCCTAGATGGCACCCGTGCGCTCCACACAGGCACCGCTCGGCGCGTCGTGGGCGGGACCAAGGCGGCTCGGCGTCAGGATCGTCAAAGCACCGCCCGACCGCGTGCACGTCCGATCCTACTCGGTAATCCCGGCGAAATTTCTGTATTTTTATTCCACTCTCGTTGACAGGTTCCGCGAGGATGACGCACGATATTTCTGGCATACCGTAGACCAGAGATCGGCCGGCTGAGGCGCTGACTTTTTCTTGTTGCGGTGCCAAAAGTTTTTCCGAGATGAGCCGTGCAATTGAAGCTGCATCGGAAGCCGGAACGCGGCATCAGGATCATGCCGACATTGCGGTTCGCGCGTGAACGACGGTGTTCGCGCGACGACATCGAGGATTGAAGGGCGTCGGCGTTGCGGCGCGCCGTCTGACGGCCGGCTCGGACGCCGGCCGCCACACGACGACGCTGCGGTCAACGCAGACGACACGCCACGTGCCGGACAACCGGCCTTACGCGAGACCTCTGGGAGGATGACATGATGCACGAAGAACGGCCGGCGATCGGACGGGTGTCCGACGGATATCGATGGATGCAGCTCGCGCTGGGCGTGATCTGCATGGTGATGATCGCGAACCTCCAGTACGGCTGGACGTTCTTCGTGCCCGACATCCAGAAGAAGTTCGGCTTCGACCGGGCCGCCATCCAGTGGGCGTTCACGCTGTTCGTGCTGTTCGAGACCTGGCTGGTGCCGGTCGAGGGCTGGTTCGTCGACAAGTACGGCCCGCGCGTGGTCGTGCTGTTCGGCGGCCTGCTCTGCGGGATCGGCTGGGTGATCAACTCCTACGCCACCTCGCTCAACATGTTCTATCTCGGTCAGGTCATCGCCGGCATCGGCGCGGGCGCGGTCTACGGCACCTGCGTCGGCAGCGCGCTCAAGTGGTTCCCGGACAAGCGGGGCCTGGCCGCGGGCATCACCGCCGCGGGCTTCGGCGCCGGCTCGGCCTTCACCGTCGCCCCGATCCAGTGGATGATCGCCGAGAACGGTTTCCAGGCCGCCTTCCTGTGGTTCGGCCTCGGCCAGGGCCTCGTCGTCTGCCTGCTGGCGTTCTTCCTGGTCTCGCCGAAGAAGGGTCAGGTGCCGGAGGCCGCCGTGAACGCCAACGTGATCCAGACCCGGCGCAACTACGCGCCCGGCGAAGTCGCAAGGCAACCGATCTTCTGGCTGATGTACTTCATGTTCGTCATCGTCGGCGCCGGCGGCCTGATGATCACCGCCAACCTGAAGCCGATCGCCGCCGACATCGGCGTCGACAAGATCCCGGTGACGATCCTCGGCGTGACCATGGTGGCGATCACCTTCGCTGCGACCATCGACCGGGTGCTCAACGGGCTGACGCGGCCGTTCTTCGGCTGGGTCTCGGACAAGATCGGCCGCGAGAACACGATGTTCATCGCCTTCGCAATGGAAGGGTTCGGCATCTACATGCTCTACCTCTGGGGCCACGATCCGCTGTGGTTCGTGCTGCTCTCGGGCTTCGTGTTCTTCGCCTGGGGCGAGATCTACTCGCTCTTCCCCTCGACCTGCACCGACACCTTCGGCTCGAAGTTCGCGGCGACCAATGCCGGCCTGCTCTACACCGCCAAGGGCACGGCGGCCCTGCTGGTGCCGGCGGCGAACTACCTGCAGCAGAGCTCCGGCAGCTGGGACGGCGTGTTCCTGATGGCCGCCGGCGCCAACATCCTGGCCTCGATCCTCGCGATCGCGGTGCTGAAGCCCTGGCGCAAGCGCGTGGTCGCCAACGCGATGCTCGCCGCGCCCGAGGCCACCACCACCCGCGGGGTCGTGGCCGCCTGAGGGCACCACCCCACCGACAGGTCCGAACGCGACGAGGCCCGGCACCGTCTTTACGGTGCCGGGCCTTCGCGCATATCGGGGGGAGGGGAACCGGAGGATTGCGGATGGACGCCGACGAGACCAGGGCGCGGGCGTCGGTGGTGGAGGCCGCGCGCGGCCTCGATGCGCAGGGCCTCAACCGCGGAACCTCGGGCAACGTCTCGCTGCGCTGGCGCGACGGCCTGCTGATCACGCCGTCGGGCATCCCGAGCGGGCGGATGGCCCCGGAGGACGTGGTCTTCCTCCGCATGGACGGCAGCTTCGACCATCCCCTGAGCCCGTCCTCGGAATGGCGCTTCCATCGCGACATCCTGCAGGACAAGCCGGCGGTGAACGCGGTGGTGCACGCGCATCCCGACCACGGCACCGCCTTCGCCATGTGCCGCCAGACGATCCCGGCGGTGCATTACATGATCGCGGCCGTGGGCGGTCCGACGATCCGCTGCTCGGGCTACGCCACCTTCGGCACCGAGGAGCTCTCGCGCCTAGCGCTCGAAGCGCTGGAGAACCGCAACGGCTGCCTGCTCGCCAACCACGGCATGATCGCCACCGGCCCCGACCTCGCCAAGGCGTTGTGGCTCGCGGTCGAGATCGAGACCCTTTGTCGGCAATACGCGATCGCGCTGCAGGTCGGCACGCCGGTGGTGCTGCCCGACGACGAGATCGCGCGCAACATCGAGAAGTTCAGGAGCTACGGGCCTCGGCCGACGGCCTGACGCGATCGACGCGTCGGCCGATCGCCAGCACGCTCGGGTCCACGTTCCGAGGCTCAGCCGCCCAGGATCGTGCCGACGCTCACGCCGGCGCCTTGCGCGAACTCCACCGCCGAGACCTTTTTGCCGCCCTCGGGCTTCACCTTGAAGATCTCGATCTGGCCGCCCTGCGCGGTGACGCGGATCGAGTCGTCGCCGATCGCGATCACCTCGCCGACCTTGCCCTTCACGCCGCCGAGCGTCCGCACCGGGTGCAGGCGGGCATCGAAGATCTGCAGCTTGGCGCCGTTCACCGTGGTCCAGGCGCCGGGCGCGGGGTTGGCGGCGCGGATCAGGTCGTAGATCTGGTTGGCGTGGGCGCCCCAGTTGATCGCCGCCTCGCGGGCGCGGAACCAGCCCTCGTAGCTCGCGGCATCCTCGTCCTGGTCGATCTCGATGTGCCGGCCGGCGACGACGAGGTCGGCCGCCTCCAGCATCGCCGCGACGCCCATCGGGAAAAGGCTGTTGAAGTAGACGTCGCCGAGGGTGTCGTCGGCGCCGATGTCGCAGGTCTTCTGCAGGAGGATCGGGCCCTCGTCGAGGCCGTCGGTCGGGCGGAAGATCGTCAGCCCGGTCTTCGTGTCGCCCTTCGCGATCGGCCAGTTGATCGAGGACGGCCCGCGATACCGCGGCAGCAGCGAGGGATGGTACTGGATCGTGCCGTGCTTCGGGATGGTGACGAAGTCCTGCGGCGCGAACTGCAGCACGTAGGCCATGACGCCAATCTCCGCGTCGAGCCCGCGCATCGCGGCCTCCGCCTCGGAGCTCTTCAGGCTCGGGAACTGGAACACCTGCAGCCCCTGCTCGAGCGCCGCGGTCTTGAGCACGTCGGGCTTAGCGCCCTCCTTCTCGGGCGCGCAGAACACGCCGGCCACCGTGTCGCCGCGCTTCAGGAAGGCCTCCAGCACCGCCTTGCCGAAATCCTGCTGACCGATGAAGGCGATGCGCATGGGATCCTCGTCGTTTCGGTGGGATGGTCCGCTTCGACCCGTTCGTCCAGGAGGATGCCGGATGCACGGGCGACCTCGGCCGCCACGGGATGCTCGCCGTCATCCCGGGCTCTGCGACGCAGCCCCGGGGATGACGGGCGGAGGCGGGTTGGCCCGCTTCCGCCGCGATGGTCGGATGCGATCCGCGGGCCTACTCCGCCGCGATCTTCTCGATCCGGCCGACGGCGCCCGAATGGGCGATCTCGTCGACCTCGGCATCGGTGTACTTGAGGACGCTGCGCAGAATCTCGTCGGTGTGCTCGCCCAGCAGCGGCGAGCGCGTCACCTCGCTCGGGCTCGCCGACAGCTTGATCGGGTTTCCGACGGTCAGGTAGGTGCCGCGCGTCGGGTGCTCGACCTCGACGATCGTGCCGGTCTTGCGCAGCGACTCGTCGGCGGCGATCTCCTTCATCGACAGGATCGGGCCGCAGGGGATGTCGTACTCGTTGAGGATGTCCATCGCCTCGAACTTGTCGTGCTTCATCGTCCAGGCTTCGATGCGCGTGAAGATCTCGTTCAGGTGGGGCAGCCGCGCCTTGGGCGTGGCGTAGCCCGGATCGGTCTTCCAGCCCGGCTCTCCGATGATGTCGCAGATCGGCGCCCAGACCGCGGCCTGGGTGATGAAGTACAGGTACGCGTTGGGATCGTGCTCCCAGCCCTTGCACTTGAGGATGCGGCCGGGCTGGCCGCCGCCGGAATCGTTGCCGGCGCGCGGGGTCGAGTCGCCGAACGGGATGCCCTCGCCGAACTGGCTGTACTCGGTGAGCGGGCCGTGATCGAGGCGCTGCTGGTCGCGCAGCTTGACCCGGCACAGGTTGAGCACGCTGTCCTGCATCGCGCAGTCGACCTTCTGCCCGAGCCCGGTGACCGTGCGGTGGAACAGGGCGGTGACGATGCCCAGCGCGAGATGCAGGCCGGTGCCGGAATCGCCGATCTGGGCGCCGGTCACCATCGGGATGCCGTCGCGGAAGCCGGTGGTGGAGGCCGAGCCGCCGGCGCATTGCGCGACGTTCTCGTAGACCTTGCATTCCTCGTAGCGGCCGGGCCCGAAGCCCTTGACCGAGGCGAGGATCATGCGCGGGTTGGCCTCATGGATCTTCTCCCAGGTCAGGCCCATGCGGGCGAGCGCGCCGGGGGCGAAGTTCTCGACGAGCACGTCGCACTCCTTCACCAGGCGCCAGAGCACCTCCTTGCCCTTCGGCGTCTTCGAATCGAGCGTGATCGAGCGCTTGTTGTGGTTCAGCATGGTGAAATACAGGCTGTCCACGTCGGGCAGGTCCTGGAGCTGGGCGCGGGTCGCGTCGCCGGCGCCGGGACGCTCGACCTTGATCACGTCGGCGCCGAACCACGCGAGCAGCTGCGTGCAGGTCGGGCCGGACTGGACGTGGGTGAAGTCCAGGATTTTGACGCCTTCCAGGGCCTTGCTCATGGTCTGTCTCTGATCTTCTCGAGTCCGGTGGATCGGGATGCCGGCGATGCCGCCCGGCTTCGAAGGTGTCGCGCCGCGATCCCGTCAGGCCTCATGCCTGGCGGGTGCGCTCGCGCATCGTCAAGTCAATAAAAGTCCGGTGCCGGCCAAGCCCGGCTTGCCGCAGGGTCACGCATGCGCCGACCCGATGCGGGGCGTCCGAGCGCGCAGGTCCGGCCGCGGCCGCCCGAAGGCCCTCATCACGCCCGAGGGGCATTGCGACGCTCCATCCCTGTTGCCTTGCCTAACGTCGGCCTTGTCGACCGTTGCCGGCAAGATGACCGAAGATGGAATGGCATGCAATATGCCAAACGAAGGCGTCGGTTGCCCCGATTTCCGCTATGCCGGGCCCACCGATCGGGCGAGCCGACCAAATTTACGATCCGCCTCGACTTGTGCAACCGCAAGATATCGATCCTGAAACCGATCGAATTCCGCATTCACGCGGGCCGATTGTTGTTGTCGGTACAGGCGGCGCAGGGCATCTTGCATCGTCCGACGGATCGACACGATGAATGTTCCCGCCGCCTTGGCGATCCAATCGCTCCCGTTCGCCTGGCTGGCGCTGTCGACGCGCCGGGGCAACGGGGATGCGTTCGCGATCCTCTACCTCGTCGGCCTCGGCCTCGTGTTATCGATGATCGTATGGCTGGGCGACCAGGCGGGCTTCGATCAGGCGATCTCGGCCGCCGGCGAGCTCGATTGATCTGGCGGCCCTCGTCGCAGCATTCATCGCGCAGGCCGACGACGTTCGCGGCTGCCCACCTGCCTTTCCAGCAAGGCACTTGGCACGGGCAGGATACGGGTTCATCCTCCCGGTCAAACGACGCTCGATCAACGAGCGAAGACCAACGGAGGTACGCCCATGCTTTCGAGTTCCCGCCTCATCAAGTCGTCCTGGATCGCCGTCGAGGTCACGCAGGAGCGCGCCGAGCGCGTGCTGGTGGTCGAGACCTACATCGCCGTGAGCCCGCTCGAGCGGAACTACGAGGCGGCCCAGTACGAGAAGGTCGTGGACTGCGTCCGGCACGTGCTCGCGGCGCATCCCGAGATCGACCGGGCCTCGATCCTGAGCATGCATCGCGGCTCCGGCTGCGCCAGCCTGTTCCGGGCCCCGGCCGAGGCGGCCTGAGCCGGACCTGCGTCGTGATGCGATGAGCGCTTCAGCGGCACCGGCCGGCTACGCCCTGCCGGACGACGGCCTCGTCGGGCGCGGGCCGTGGAATCCCGGCATCGAATCGACGCTGCCGCGGCGTTTCCTGCCGCTGACGACCCTGTACCGCCCCGAGAACGTCGCGACGCCCCTCGCCGAGGCGATGGAGCTTTCCGCCTTCTCGGGCCTGCCGATGCCGGAGATCGTCGCCTTCCGGCCGGATCGCCTCGTCGTACACGAGCTGCTGATCCGGGTGATGGCCGACCTCTCGGTCCCCGTCGGCGAGACCTACGGCGATCTCGGCGTCAACTTCCGCGCGATCGTCGCCCACATCCTCGCGACCGCGATCGCGCCGCATGCGGACCGGATCGCCGAGACCCTTCGCGCCGTGGCGGACGAGGCGCGCGCCCGGATCGCCGCGGAACTCGACGCGGCTTTCGCGCCGCCCGCGCCGCCGCCCCCTCCGCCGAGAACCTGGCGGCACGTGCTCGGCCTCGCGGCGCCGCCGGCCCCCGTCGCCGACGACGCGCGATCCCCGGAGGAGCGCGCGCTCGCCCATTGCGCCGCATGGTGCGTCCGCGCCGCGGCCAGCGAAAACGCGCTCGAGCTTGCGGCGAGCGCCGCCCTGCACAAGGTCGCGTCGGGGATCGTCCGGCATCGCGGCAAGCTCGTCGGCGACCGCGCCCTGCTTGCGAACCTCGCGACGACGCTCGTCGCCAACGACGAGGGCAGCCGCCGGATCGGCTGCCTGATCGAGCCGTGGTTCGCCGAGGCCGTGGCGCGGGAGGGCTACGTTCCGGTCCGTGCGCAGGCCGCGCCGATCGTGATGAACGTCAAGGGCGCCTCCGCCTCGGGCAAGAGCACGATGCGTCCGCTCCAGCGGGCGCTGGCCCGGCGGCTCGGCGAATCCTGGTCGGATTTCGCGGTGATCACCCCCGACATCTGGCGCAAGTTCCTGCTCGACTACGATTCGATCGGCGATGCGATCGGCTATGCCGGCACGCTCACGGGCCACGAGGTCGAGATCGTCGACCGCAAGCTCGATCGCTACATGGCGCGCAAGGCCCGCGAGGGGCGGATGTCGCACCTGCTGATCGACCGGTTCCGGTTCGACAGCTTCAACGCGGATTCGCGCACGCAGGACGGCAGCCAGTTGCTGACCCGCTTCGGCCACCGCGTCTTCATGCTGTTCATGATCACGCCGCCCGACGCCACCGTCGAGCGCGCCTGGATCCGCGGGCGGATCTTCGGCCGCTACAAGGCGGTGGACGATCTTCTCGCCCACAACGTCGAGGCGTTCACCGGGATGCCGGAGCTGTTCTTCACCTGGGCGGCCAAGGCCGGCAAGCAGGTGCATTACGAGTTCCTCGACAACAGCGTGCCGCAGGGCGAGCGCCCGCGCACGGTCGCCTTCGGCGAGAACGGCGACCTCACCGTGCTCGATGCCGGCTGCCTCATCGACATCGCGCGCTACACCAAGATCAACATCGACGCGCTCTCGCCGGCGGAGGTCTATCCCGACGCCGCAGCCCTGGCGCCGGAACGGAACACCGGCTTCCTGCGCCAATGCGCCCGGCGGCTGCGCTCGGTCCGCTTCGCCGAGGCCGGCTCGGGCCGGGTCTATGCCCGTTTCGAGGCGGGGCGCCTCGCCTGCCTCGACCGCGCCGCGTTCGACCGCGCCTGCCACGATCCGGAGACCCGCGCGGCGCTCGCGGCCTTCGGCGCCGAACGCCCCGAAGCGGTGCCGGTCTCCGACGTGCCCCCCGAGATCCTGTCGCAGGACCGGACCGAGACGCTCGGCGCCTGGGTCGATCCGAGCCGGATGACGGTCCCGGCCTGACACGATCCTTCGCGGCGTCGCAACCGTGGGGTGTTACCGATCGGTCACAACGGCCGCTCGGTTTTCATCGTGAGTTGTGGCGCGGTGCCGCTGGTCTCCTCCATGGAAACGGTGCCGAAACGGGCTGTTCCCCTAGGGGCGTGATGCTGGCCGCCGCCCGACACCCCGTTCCAGCCTGGAACGTTTCGAAGTTACCCTAGAATGTTTCCATAAGATAGAAATTGTGTTGCCGCGAGAACTTACCGATAACCCGATCACGCCGCCGTGATGCGCAAGTCCACGCGGCGGGTCTCTGCTGTTTCGTGTCGCGTCTAGGGTCGGCAAGATGATTCATTACTGTCCGTCCGACGTGCGGTCCGCGTCCGCACGTCGGTGCCGCAGCGCTCTGATCGTCGCTGTTCTGTCGACGACATGCGCGATTTCGGTCGCGTCCTCCGCCTCGGCCCAGCCCGCGCAGACGACCGACATCGAGCTCGGCGAGCTGAGCGTCACCGGCGAGGGCGCCGCCCGCAGCCTCGGCGGATCGCTCTACGGTCCCGGCGGCGCGTCCGGTGCCGTGCCCGGCTACGTCGCCAGCCGCAGCACCGTCGCCACCAAGACCGACACGCCGATCGTCGAGACGGCGCAGTCGATCTCGGTGATCGGGCGCAAGCAGATCGAGGATCAGAACGCGCTCACCATCAACCAGGCCCTGCGTTACACGCCCGGCGTCACCACCGAGCAGCGCGGCGGCGCCGGCTCGACCCGGCTCGAGCAGTTCCTGATCCGCGGCTTCAACGCGCCGGTCTTCCTCGACGGCATGGCGCTGATCGCCAGCCGCGACGCCAACGCGACGATCGATCCTTACCGCCTCGAGCGGGTCGACGTGATCAAGGGGCCCGCCTCGGTGCTCTACGGGCAGTCGGGGCCGGGCGGCATCGTCAACCTCGTCTCGAAGGTCCCGCAATTCGTCCGCCACGGCGAGGTCTTCGTCCAGGGCGGCGGCTTCAACGAGGTGCGCGGCGGCATCGACGTCGGCGGCCCGATCCAGTCCGAGGTGCCCTGGCTCGCCGACCAGTTCGCCTACCGCCTCGTCGGCGCGGGCTGGAACGGGGACGGCCCGGTGGACACGACGCGGGTCGAGCGCGCCCTGATCAACCCGAGCGTCACCTGGCGGCCCTCCACCGACACCCAGCTGACGATCATCGGCAACTACCAGCGCGATCCGTTCTCCGGCTTCTACGGCGGCTTCCCGGCGGTGGGCACCGTGTTTCCGCGCAACTTCGGCAGCGGCGTGATCGGGCGACTGCCGGTGAACTTCTACGACGGCGACCGCAACATCGAGCGCTCGGACCGGACCCAAGCGTCGATCGAGTACCTCTTCGACCACCGCTTCAACGAGAACCTGCGCTTCCACTCGGCCGGGCGCTACCTGCGGACGCAGGGCGATTACCGCAGCGTCTACAGCGCGTTCAGCCCCCGCAACGGCCCGTTCGCCACCGGCCCGCTGCTGCCGCGCGCCGTCATCGGCAACATCGTCGCGGCCGAAGCCTACACGATGGATTCGAACGTCGTGGCCAACTTCGACACCGGCCCCATCGCCCACACGGCGCTCCTCGGCGTCGACCACCGCACCTTCAGCACGCGCGCCAGCGGGACGCCGTTCCCGAACGCGCCGGACCTAAACGCGCTCGCGCCGAACTACGAAATGAACATCCCGTTCCCGGCCATCAACACGACCTCGCGCGTCGACGCGCAGCAGACCGGCGTCTACTTCCAGGACCAGATGAAGGTCGACGGCCTGATCCTGACTTTGGGCGGCCGCTACGACGTCGCCCGCCAGACCGGCCCGACCCGGTCGTTCACCGCGACGGGAAGCACGCTGACGCTGCAGGACGCGGCCTCCGACGCCTTCACGGGCCGGGCGAGCCTGCTCTACCTGTTCCAGTCCGGCGTCGCGCCGTACGTGTCCTACAGCCAGGCCTTCGAGCCGATCGTCGCCGGCCGGGTGTTCGACACCGCCTTCGGCACCGTCGGGCGCGTGCCCGACCCGCAACTCAGCGACCAGTACGAGGCCGGCATCAAGTACCAGCCGCCGGGCACCGACATCCTCCTCACCGCCGCATTCTTCGACATCCGCCAGTCGAACCGGACGACGGCCGACACCACGCTCGGCCGCCCCACCGGCTTCGTGCTGCAGACCGGCGAGGTCGGCGTGCAGGGCGTCGAGTTCGAGGCGCGGGCGAACCTCACCGAAGGCGTGACCCTGATCGGCGGCTTCTCGCTCCTCGACATCCGCAACGTCCGCGACGACGGCCGGACCGCCAACGACCTCGCGCCCGGCCAGACGGTGCCGCTGCAGGGGCGCCGCCCGGTGCTGGTGCCGGATTCGACCGCCTCGCTTCTGGCGACCTACCGCTTCCTCGACGGGCCGATGCTCGGCCTCGAGGTCGGCGGCGGCGTCCGCTATCTCGGCCCGTCCTGGGGCGACGCGGCCAACACCTTCAAGGTGCCGGAAAGCGTGCTGGTCGACGCCGTGGTCTCCTACGACCTGAAGAACTTCGACCCGACATTGGCCGGCTTCTCGATGCAGCTGAACGCCAACAACCTGCTCGACGACACCTACGTCAGCGGCTGCAACGGCTACACCAGCTGCTATTACGGGCTGCCGCGCACGGTCTACGCCACGCTCCGCTACCGCTGGTAGGACGCGAAACCATGCGCAACGGCTTCCGGCAATCGATGGCGTGGCTGCACGCCTGGTCCGGCCTCGTCGTCGGCTGGGTGCTGTTCTCCGTCTTCGTCACCGGCACGGCGAGCTACTACCGCTCGGAGATCTCGCAATGGATGCGGCCGGAACTGAGGGCCGGGGCTCCGCTGAGCCCGGCCGCCCTCGGGCACGCCGCCGACCTCGCCCGCGCCCATCTCGAGGCGCAGGCGAAGGGCGCGCGCAGCTGGTTCATCACCCTGCCGAGCCCGGACCGGCCGACCCTCGACCTGTTCTGGCGCCGCAAGCCCGGCACCCCGCCGGGCCAGGCGATGCTCGATCCCGCGACCGGCGCCGCGGTCGCCGTCCGCGACACCCGCGGCGGCGACTTCCTCTACCGCTTCCACTTCGAGCTCAGCATGGCGCCGCTCTGGGGCCGCTGGATCGTCGGAATCTGCGCGATGATCATGCTCGTCGCGCTGGTCTCCGGAATCGTCACCCACCGGCGGATCTTCGTCGACCTGTTCACCTTCCGCCGTCACGCCAAGTCGGCGCAGCGCGGCTGGCTCGACGCGCACAACGTGACCGGGGTGCTGGCGCTGCCGTTCCACCTGATGATCACCTATACGGGGATCGTGACGCTGGCGCTGATGTACATGCCCTGGGGCGTCACCACCGCCTATCGCGGCGACGCGCAGGCCTTCTTCGCCGAATCCGGCCAGATCACCGCCGCCCGCCCGCCCGCCGGACGCCCCGCGCCGCTCGCCCCGTTCGGCCCGATGGTCGAGCGCGCGCTCGCGATGAACGCCGAGCCGCTGGAGCGGATCACCGTGCAGAACCCGGGCGACGCCAACGCGACGGTCGTGGCGGTGTTCGAGGAGCCGCATGGCCTGAGGCACCGCCATCCGCAGGTGGCGTTCGACGGCACCAGCGGCGCGGTGATCGAGACCTTGGGCGCGATGAAGCCCGCCGCCGGCACCTTCACCGCGATGGTCGGCCTGCACGAGGCGCATTTCGCCGGGCCGGCCCTGCGCGTGCTGTTCTTCCTCAGCGGCGCGATGGGCGCGGCCATGGTGGCGACCGGGCTGATCCTCTGGACGGTGGCGCGGGTGCCCAAGCCCGGCACCGCGACGCGGGCGCATCTCGGGATGCGGCTGGTGCAGACGCTCAACGTCGGCACCATCGCCGGGCTGCCGATCGCCATCGCCGGCTACTTCCTGGCCAACCGCCTGCTCCCGCTCGGGATGGCGGAGCGCAAGGAGGCCGAGGTGACGGTCTTCTTCGGCGCCTGGATCCTGGCCACGCTGGTGCCGCTGGCCCTGCCGCCGCGAACCGGATGGACCGCGATGCTCGCGACCGCGGCCGCGCTGCTCGCCGCCGTGCCGGTCGTCGGCGGGCTCGCCACCGGGCGCCACCTGCTCGCGAGCCTGCGGGCCGGCGACGCGGCGTTCTACGGGTTCGATCTCGCGCTGCTCGGGCTCGGCGCCGCCTTCGCCTTCGCGGCCTGCAAGGCGGCGGGGCTGCGCCGGCGACCGCTCGCCGAGCGACCGCGGCCCGGCGCCGTGGCGGCCCAGCACTGATCGACGGATTTCTTGCGGTCGCGCGCCCCGCCGGTCTCGCCGGCCGGACGGCGCGGCGCTACTGCAGCGTCAGCGGCATCGGGTCGACGCCGATCGACGGGATGCCGCGCCGGTCGAGCGAGGCGCGCAGCGCATCCGTGAGCGTCGCGCCGCCGGTGAAGGCGCCGAGCACCGGGCCCTCGTCCGAGCGCGCATCGCGCGGGGTGCTGCCGAGGAGCTGCGTCACCCGGCGCGCGATGGCGGGCGCCGGATCGATCCAGGTGACGGGCCAGGGCGCGAGCCGCTCGAAGCGGGTGCGCAGCAGCGGGTAATGGGTGCAGGCGAGGCAGACGACATCGGTGCGCCGGCCGTCCTCGGCCGTGACGAAGCACGGTGCGATCTCGGCGGCGATCGCCGCGTCGTCCACCGGCGTGCCGGCGAGTTCCGCCTCGGCGTAGTTGGCGAGGTTCGCCGAGCCGACCGAGGTCACCGAGCAGGCCTCGGCATAGGTCATGATCAGGTCGCGCGTGTAGGAGCGCGCGACGGTGCCCGGGGTCGCCAGCAGGGTGACGAGGCGTGAGCGGCTGGTCTCGGCCGCCGGCTTGATCGGCGGCACCACGCCGACGAACGGCGTCGGGAAGCGCTGGCGCAGGGCCGGCAACACCAGCGTCGAGGCGGTGTTGCAGGCGATGACGACGAGGTCGGGCCGGTGCGTCGCGATCAGGCGCGCCATCACGTCGAGCACGCGCTGGACCAGGACCGATTCCGAGAGCCGGCCGTAGGGGAAGGCCGCGTCGTCCGCAGCGTAGACGTAGCGCGCGTCGGGCCGGGCTCGGCGCACCTGCTCCAGCACCGTCAGGCCGCCGAGGCCCGAGTCGAACACCAGGATGGTGGGCTCGGGCGCCGCGCGCAAAGCCGCCGCCGACAGGCTCGCTCCGGCCATCAGATCGATCCGCATCAGAACGCGTACCCCAGCATCAGAGCCCCGCAGTCTTAGACGAGAGGGTTAAGGCCATCTCACTGCGGCTGCAAAAAGGCTCGGGGATCGATCAACCGCGTCGAGCGGCCCCGCTCTACACAGACTTGCGGCGCGTCGGCCGGCGTCGGTGAGCCTATTGCGAACTGAATCGTCGCGCTGCCGTTGTCGGCTGCGCCTTCGGCCATATCTCCATCAACCGCGACCGGCGGATCAACGGACGACGGGAGGACCAGCATGGCTGCGACGGCGACACTTCGCGAGACGGACGCGCCCGCTCAGGCCTTCCCGCCGCCGCCCGTCTCCGCCCGGCCGGTGGACCGGGACGCCTGGATCGCCGCCTTCCGCTTCGTCCGTGCCGAGACCGAGCGCCGTGCCGCGCCGCTGTCGCCGGAGGATCAGCAGGTCCAATCGATGGCCGATGCCAGCCCGACCAAGTGGCATCGCGCGCACACGACATGGTTCTTCGAGCAGTTCCTGCTGCGCGAGCACCTGCCGGGCTACCGCATCCATGACGAGCGCCTGCACTACCTCTTCAACTCGTACTATGTCGCCGCCGGCCCACGTCAGCCGCGGGTGATGCGCGGGCTGATCACCCGGCCGACCACCGAGGAGATCGCCGGCTACCGCGCGCACATCGACCGCGCGGTCGAGACGTTGCTGGCGCAGGCCGCGGCGGGCGCGCTCGAGGCGATCCTGCCGATCCTCGAGATCGGGCTGTTCCACGAGCAGCAGCACCAGGAACTGCTGATCACCGACATCCTGCACGCCTTCGCGCAGAACCCGCTGCATCCAGTCTACGACGCCGAATGGCGTTTTCCGAAGGCGGCCAATCGTTCTGGCACGATCGACCTGGCCCACGTCATCCATCAGGTCGGCCATGCCGGCGACGGGTTCTCGTTCGACAACGAGCATCCCCGGCACGACAGCCTGGTCCTGCCCGTGTCGATCGACCGGGCGCTCGTCACGACCGGCGACTGGCTGCGCTTCATGGAGGATGGCGGCTATACCCGCCCCGACCTGTGGTTGTCCGACGGCTGGCTCGCGGCGCAGGCCGAGGGCTGGGAGGCGCCGGGCTACTGGCAGCCGGGCGAGCCGGGCTGGACCTGCATGACGCTCGGCGGCCGGCGCCCGATCGATCCGGCGCAGCCCGTCACCCACGTCAGCTACTACGAGGCGGATGCCTACGCCCGCTGGGCCGGGCGCGACCTGCCGACCGAGTTCGAATGGGAGGTCGCCGCCCGCGACGGCAGACTCGACGACGCGTTCGGCCTCGTCTGGCAATGGACCCGCAGCGCCTACACCGCCTACCCGGGATACCGCCCGCTGCCGGGCGCACTCGGCGAGTACAACGGCAAGTTCATGTCGAACCAGTTCGTGCTGCGCGGCTCGTCGGTGGCGACGCCGGAGGGTCATGCGCGGCTGCCGTACCGCAACTTCTTCTATCCGCATCAGCGCTGGCAATTCACGGGCCTGCGCCTGGCGCAGTCCCGCGCCTGACGTCGCATCCCGGAGTACCGCGCGTGACCATCAAGCCCGTCTTCGCAGACGCGACGCCGCTCGCCCACTTGCCCGACGACCGGGCGTTCCTCGAAGACGTGCTGGCCGGGTTCGCGAAGCCGCAGAAGACCCTGCCGGCGAAGTACTTCTACGACGCCGTCGGGTCCGACCTGTTCGAGCAGATCACGCGGCTGCCGGAATACTACCCGACCCGGACCGAGCTCGGCATCCTCGACATGCGAGGCGCCGAGATCGCCGCCGCCCTGCCGTGCGGCGCCGCGCTGGTGGAGTTCGGCAGCGGCTCGACCGTGAAGGTCCGTCGCCTGCTCCGGCACATGCCGGACCTCGCGGCCTACGTCCCGGTCGACGTGTCGGAGACGTTCCTGCGCAGCGAGGCGGCCGCGCTCCAGGGTGATCATCCCGCCCTGCGCATCGCGCCGATCGCCGCCGACTTCACCCAGCCCTTCGCCCTTCCGCACGACCTCGGCGACGCCCCGCGCGCCGGGTTCTTCCCGGGCTCGACCATCGGCAACTTCGAGCCCGCGGAGGCCGCCCGCCTGCTGCGCCAGTTCGGCGACGTGCTAGGGGAGGGCGCGACGCTCGTTGTCGGCGTCGACCTCGTCAAGGACGCCGCGGTGCTCGAGGCGGCCTACGACGACGCGGCCGGCGTGACCGCTGCGTTCAACCTCAATCTGCTGACCCGGATCGATCGCGACCTGTCCGGCACCTTCGCCGCCGCCGCGTTCGCGCACCGGGCGGTGTTCAACCGCGCGGCCTCGCGGATCGAGATGCATCTCGTGAGCCGCGCCGACCAGACGGTGACGGTGGCCGGACACGCCTTCGCCTTCGCCGAGGGCGAGACGATCCACACCGAGAACAGCTACAAGTACACGCTCGACGGTTTTCGCGCCTTGGCGGCGGAGGCCGGGTGGTCGCCGGTCACGGTGTGGACCGACCCCGAGAGGTTGTTCTCGGTGCATGCCCTGCGCTTGGGATAGGGGGCGGCTCGACGGTTCTCGCGAGAGCGTCGCACGTCACGACCCCCTCTCCCGCATGGGAAAGGGCCTGCACCCCGATCCGCACGCGAGATCCGCGTCCGATCCCCCTCAGCCCAGCATCCGCAGGACGGCCCGCGCGGCGCGTTCGCCGTCGAGGGTCGCGCCGCCGACCGTCATGGCGCCGCCGCCGGCATAGGCTTCGCCGGCGAGGAAGATGCGGTCGCCGATCGCCGCCTGCAGGGCGGTCCGGGCGTCGGCATGGCCGGGATGGGCGATCGCGTAGCTGCCGCGCGCATGCGGATCGGTCCACCAGCCGGCAAGCTTGCCTGCCGTCACGGCGCCGCGCGCCTGCGTGCCGAGGATCGCCACCAGCCGGTCCGTGACCTCGGCGACGGCCGCCGCTTCGCCGAGCTCGCACAGGGCACGGGATCCGTCGCCGCCGATGTTGGCCACCGCGAGCGGTCGGTCGAACGGCGAGACCTCGAAGTAGATCGTCCGGTCCTGGTCGCCGCGGTGCGCCACGGACACTGCGTCCCCCACCGCCTTCAGGTCGATCCGGGCGGGATCGAGCCGGAGGCCGACCTTGCTGTAGGCGCCCATGCCGAGGCCGCCGAGCGCATCCCGCGTCGGGGCCGGCAGGTCCGGCGTGAAGCGGATCGTGCCCGCGGCCAGCACGCCGACCGGAACGGTGAGGATCACCGCCGCGGCGTCGAGCGTGCCGCCGGGGGTCGTCACCCGCACGCCCTCGCCGGTCCAATCGATGGCGGTCGCGGCCGTGCCGAGGGAGACCGGCATCGTCGCGAAGCGGCGCCGGACCAGGCTGCCGTAGCCGTCGAGCCACAGGTCGGTGCCGGACCACAGCCGGTCGTAGTCGAGCACCGAGACGCGCTCGGGCTCCTCGCCGAGCGACAGCCGGGCAAGGCCCGCCGCCGCCTGCGCCATGTCCGGCCCGGCCGCGGCCGCGGCTTCGGCAAGCGACCGGTCGGGGCCGTCCACCGGCTTCAGGGCGGCGTCGAGGCCGGAGAAGGCGGCGCGGCGTCGGTTGCGCTCGGTCACGGTCGCCGGGCGCCCGTCGACGAACAGGATCCGCGCCCAGCCTTCCTGCCCGGCGATCCGCACGTTCTCGCGTTCGGCGACGGCGCGCCAGGGATTGCGCTCGGCCCAGTGAACGTACTCGGCACCGGCATCGAAGGGACAGTCCGGCCCGAGCCCGAACTCGGTATGGGCGCGACCGCCGATGCGGTCGCGCGCCTCGATCACGGTGAAGGGACGCCCGGCCTGCCGCAGGATGTCGGCGGCCGCGAGCCCGGCCGCGCCGGCGCCGACGACGATCACCGGACCGTCGCGACCGGCCGCCCTCACGGCCGGAGCCGCGAGGAGGGCGCCGATCAGCGCGGCGCGACGGGTGAGGGACATGACGGCTCCGTTCGCGCGAGTGCGTGCGGCGACCGGAGCGGCGCGATCAGGCGCGCTTCTCCATCATCGCCTTGACCTGCATCAGCTGGTCCCAGACCTGGCCCGGCGAGGTTCCCATGAACTCGAAGCCGGCATTGATGCCCCAGTAGATCCCGAGGCAGATCAGCGGCACCAGCACCCAGGCCAGGATCTCCTCGCCGCGGCGGCGGCGGGTCCGGCGGCGGCGGCGCTCCTCGCGTCGGGTGACGGGCTTCGGTCGGGCGGGCGCCGCCGTGGGCTGATCGACGGGCAGGAGGGGGCCCTCATGCAGTTCGCTCATCGTCACGCCCGCTCGATCCTTCGCGGCGGCGGTCGGCCGCCGCGTCCATGGTGCAATCGTCCGCGAACCTGAAAGCCGCATTCGCCGTCATGCGCAAGGCCCCGGAGCGCGAGGCGCGCTCCGGGGCCAGGTCGATCGGGCTCACGTCGCTCCGGCGTCAAGCCCGGACGAGGGGGACTTTCGGCACCGTGCGGACGCCGCCGCCACCCGAATTGCCGCCCTTGTCGTCCTTGGGCGTCTTCTTGCGGGCCGCGGCCCGGGGCTTGGCGCGCTTGTGCTTCTTGACCGCGTTGGTCACGTCCGCCTCGGGCTTCGGCACCACGGGGCCGGCTGGGAACTCGAAGCCCAGCGTCTCCTTGCCGCCGGCCTTCGCCTCCGCATCCTCGGGCTTGCGCACGATGACGCGGACCGCGCCGCCGCTCTTCAGCTTGCCGAACAGCACCTCGTCGGCGAGCTGCGTCTTGATGCTCGACTGGATCAGCCGCGCCATCGGGCGGGCGCCCATCGCATCGTCGTAGCCGTGCTCGACCAGCCACGCGCGCGCCTCGTCCGACAGCTCGATCGTGACGTTGCGATCGGCGAGCTGCGCCTCGAGCTGGAGCACGAACTTGTCGACGACCTTGGCCACGACCTCCTTCGGCAGGTGGCCGAACGAGATGATGGCATCGAGCCGGTTGCGGAATTCCGGCGCGAACAGCTTGTTGATCGCCTCGACGTCATCGCCCGTGCGCTTGGCCTGGGTGAAGCCGTAGGCCGACTTCGCGAGGTCGGACGCGCCCGCGTTCGTGGTCATGATGATGATCACGTTGCGGAAATCGACCTGCTTGCCGTTGTGGTCGGTGAGCTTGCCGTGGTCCATCACCTGCAACAGGATGTTGAACAGGTCCGGGTGCGCCTTCTCGATCTCGTCGAGCAGCAGCACGCAGTGCGGGTGCTGGTCGATCCCGTCGGTGAGCAGGCCGCCCTGGTCGAAGCCGACATAGCCGGGCGGTGCGCCGATCAGGCGTGAGACCGTGTGGCGCTCCATGTATTCCGACATGTCGAACCGCAGCATCTCGACGCCGAGCGACGACGCCAGCTGCTTGGCGGCCTCGGTCTTGCCGACGCCGGTCGGTCCCGCGAACAGGTAGGAGCCGATCGGCTTGTCCGGGTCGCGCAGGCCGGCGCGCGCCAGCTTGATCGCCGAGGTCAGCGCATCGATGGCGTTGGGCTGGCCGTAGACGACGCGCTTCAGGTTCTCGGTGAGGTGCTGGAGCACCACCGCGTCGTCCTTCGACACGGTCTTCGGGGGGATGCGCGCCATCGTGGCGATCGTCGCCTCGATCTCCTTGATGCCGATCACGCGCTTGCGGCGCGCCTCCGGCACCAGCATCTGCGACGCGCCGGTCTCGTCGATCACGTCGATCGCCTTGTCGGGCAGCTTGCGGTCGTTGATGTAGCGTGCGGACAGCTCGACCGCGGCCTTCACGGCCTCGGTGGTGAACTTGAGCTTGTGGAACTCCTCGTAATAGGGCCGCAGGCCCTTCACGATCTCGATCGCGTCCGGGATCGACGGCTCGGCGACGTCGATCTTCTGGAAGCGACGCACCAGGGCGCGGTCCTTCTCGAAGTACTGGCGGTACTCCTTGTAGGTGGTCGAGCCGATGCAGCGCAGGGTCCCGGCGGCGAGCGCGGGCTTGAGCAGGTTCGAGGCGTCCATCGCGCCGCCGGAGGTGGCGCCGGCGCCGATCACGGTGTGGATCTCGTCGATGAAGAGCACCGCGTTCGGGTGCGCCTCGATCTCCTTCATCACCTGCTTCAGGCGCTCCTCGAAGTCGCCGCGGTAGCGCGTGCCGGCGAGCAGCGTTCCCATGTCGAGGGAGAACACGGTGGCGTCGGCCAGGACCTCCGGCACCTCCTTCTGCACGATCTTGCGGGCGAGCCCTTCCGCTATCGCGGTCTTGCCGACGCCGGGATCGCCGACCAGCAGCGGGTTGTTCTTCTGCCGGCGGCACAGCACCTGGATCGTGCGCTGGACCTCGCTCTCGCGGCCGATCAGCGGGTCGACCTTGCCGTCGCGAGCCTTCTTGTTGAGGTTGACGCAGTAGGCGTCGAGGGCGTCGCCCTTCTTCTTCGTGCGGTTCTCGCCGTCGTCGCTCGGGCGCTCGTTCGAGCCCTCGTCGTCTGCCCCGCGCACCGGCTTCGCCTCGGAGGCGCCGGGGCGCTTGGCGATGCCGTGGCTGATGTAGTTGACCGCGTCGTAACGGGTCATGTCCTGCTCCTGCAGGAAGTAGGCGGCGTGGCTCTCGCGCTCGGCGAAGATCGCCACCAGCACGTTGGCGCCGGTGACCTCCTCGCGGCCCGAGGACTGCACGTGGATCACCGCGCGCTGGATCACGCGCTGGAAGCCGGCCGTGGGCTTGGCGTCCTGGCGTCCGTCGCCGGTGAGGTTGGAAAGCTCGGTGTCGACGTACTCGACGAGGCTGCGCTTCAGCGTGTCGATCTCGACGTTGCAGGCCCGCATGACGGCGGCGGCGTCCTGGTCGTCGACCAACGCCAGGAGCAGATGCTCCAGCGTGGCGTATTCGTGCCGGCGCTCGCCGGCCAGCGCCAGGGCGCGGTGGAGAGCTTGTTCAAGGCTGCGTGAGAAGCTGGGCAATGCTCGAGCCTTTGTGCTGCGTGAGCCTACTTTTTTTCCATAACGCACTGCAGAGGATGTTGGTGTTTGCGCGCAAAGTCCATGACCTGCGTCACCTTGGTCTCCGCGACCTCGTAGGTGAACACCCCGCATTCTCCGACGCCGTTATGATGCACGTGCATCATGATCTGGTAGGCGTCTTCGTGGGTCTTGTTGAAGAAACGCTCGACCACCAGCACGACGAAATCCTGTGGCGTGTAGTCGTCGTTGAGCAAAAGCACCCGATACAGGCTCGGCCGCTTGGTCTTCGGCTTGGTACGGGTGATGATCGCCGTATTCGAGCGATCGTCGCCGCCCGGGTCCCCGGGGTCCGAGGCGGTCGTCGTGAATCGCACCGCCTCGAGCGAAGGCCGGCCTGTCGAGTCGTGGGGATGAGCGGTGCCCCGCATCGGGACGTCTGTCATCGTGATGGAACCGGCTCCTTCGTGCCGGCCGGGGCTTGTCGCGTCGCTGCGACGGGCCCGGCCGCGTCTGAGCCAATCTAGGCGGCGGGATTCGGTTTCGCCAGTCGTCTGCGCGCAACTGTCCGGGAGCGGGCCGCCGCACCCGCAAGCGGATCAGGCGGCGGTCCGCGCCGCTGCCGCCGTGGCGGACCGGCCGGCCAGCGTCGTGAACGGCTTCGCCATGTCCTGGGCCAGCGTGGCGTAGAGGTCGCGGAAGGTCGCCGCGCGCGCCATCCAGAGCTCGCCGGAGGTCTTCACGAACGCGCTCTGGATCTCGATCGCCTTGGCCGGGCTGCCGGCCTTCACGACCTTTTCCGTGGTCGCGGCGACCTCGGCGCTGACCTGCTTGAGGAAGTCCATCCACTCGATGCCGATGGTCTGGCTGGTGCGGGCGGCGGCGCCGACGCTCTGGCTCAGCGCCGCGGCGCCGGCTTTCGCGCCGTCGAGGCCGTTGCGGACCGCGTCGGCGGCCGGGGCGTAGGATGGGGTCATGAAGGATCTCCTGCGGCGCCACGGCCTCGACCGCGCGCCCGCGAATAATCGGGGTACCGCCGTCGTCCGGCCCGAACGACTACAGCCCGCCACATTTGTGCACTGCAGCATCCGCCGTCAATCCGTGCTGCGCCGCGAAAGTCATGCCTCGAATGTCGTCGGCTCCATTAACCGCGCCGTAACTGCATCGCCGTAGCGTGTTTGACAGACGTGATCGGGCCACGCCGCAGGGCATGTCCGAGCTGAATGGTGCGATGCAAACCGGCCGTGGCCGGTCTGTCGAGGGCAATGAGTCGTGATGCGTAGCGTTTCCCGTCGCTCCCGGACCGTGCCCACGATCTCGGCCGCGCTCGCCGCCGCCGCGGTCCTGACCGCGCTGGCGTCTCCCGCCGAGGCGCGCCGCCACGGGCGCCACGTCCGCCCCGGCGGCGGCTACAATCCGCCCTACGCCGCGATGGTGGTCGACGTGAAGTCCGGCCGCACGCTGCACGCGGTGAACGAGGACGCGATCCGGCACCCGGCCTCGATCACCAAGGTGATGACCCTCTACATGCTGTTCGAGCAGATGGAGAAGGGGCGCTTCGCCCTCGATTCCGAGCTGACGATCTCGGCCCATGCCGCAGCCCAGGCGCCGTCGAAGCTCGGCCTGCGGCCCGGGCAGACCATCGCCGTCGAGGACGCGATCAAGGCGATCGTCACCAAGTCGGCCAACGACGTGGCCTGCGCCATCGGCGAGAACATCGCCGGCTCCGAGGAGCGGTTCGCCGAGCTGATGACCGCCAAGGCGCACGCGCTCGGCATGAGCCGCACGCACTACGCCAACGCCTCGGGCCTTCCCGATTCCGAGCAGGTGACGACGGCCCGCGACCTCACCGTTCTGGCGCGCGCGATCCAGGACCGCTTCCCGCGCTACTACCGCTACTTCCAGACCCGGTCCTTCGCCTTCCGCGGCCGGACGATCGGCAACCACAACCACCTGCTCGGCAACGTCGAGGGCGTCGACGGCATCAAGACCGGCTACACCCGCGATTCCGGCTTCAATCTGATGACGGCGGCCAAGTCCGACGACCGCCAGATCGTCGCGATCGTGCTCGGCGGCAAGTCGGGCGCCAGCCGCGACCGGATCATGGCCGACCTCGTCCGCGCCAGCCTGCCGCGTGCCTATGCCGGCGCCCGCCAGGCGCCGCCGACCGTCGAGGTCGCCGAGCGCGCCCGGCCGGCGGTCGTCGCCGACGCGGTCTCGCGGACCCGGACGCAGCTGGCTTCGGCCGAGGACGACGAGGTCGAGACCACGAACTCGACCGATGCCGGCCAGCCCCTCGACATCGCGCCGCGGCGCTCGACCGCGACCCCCGGCAGCGCCGGCGCCTTCAAGGCCGGCGCGCAGCCCCTGCCGAAGGCGGCGCAGGCCTACGCCGCACCCGCGACGGGACAGGCCGCGTTCCCGGGCAGCGCACGCAAATCCGATCAGCGCATCGCGTCGGCCGACGGCCCGATCGCGCGCGCCGAGGCGCCGAAGCCCATCGCCGGCCCGAAGATCGTGCCGACGGCCTGGGTGATCCAGCTCGGCGCCATGGACGACGAGGGCAAGGCCAAGGCGATGCTGGCCGACGCCAAGGCGAAGGGCGGCGGCAGCCTCTCGAAGGCCGCGCCCTACACGGTGAAGGTCGAGCACAGCGGCGCCACCCTCTACCGCGCACGCTTCTCCGGCTTCCAGGAGCAGGACGCGGCGCAGGATGCCTGCTCCGCCCTGAAGCGCAGCGGCTTCAGCTGCTTCGCCACCCGCAGCTGATCCCCCTCACGTCGCGCCGCGGTCCGTTCGACCGTGGCGTTCAGCGACCGGCGGCCTTCGCCGTCCCGGTCGCCATCGACGCCGACGGCGGACGCCGCCCTCGGCGAACGTCGTCCTGCACCCCTGGCAACGCGCGTGGAGTCTCAGCGATGTCGGTTCGTCAGCCTGTCGCGGGCCGCGTTGACGCGGGCCGCCCCTTCGGCGCTTCCCCCCTGGTCGGGGTGGGCGCGCTTCATCAAGGTCCGGTGAGCCGTGCGGACGGCCTCTGGGGTCGCCCCGCGCTCAAGCCCCAGGATCTGATAGGCCTCGTCCTGCGTCATCGTCCCTGGCTGCGCCGGACGGCGCGGCCCCGCGTCGCGATCGCGCTCAGCGTCTACACGCCAGCCGGCGTGCCGGCGGTCGAGATACGCCTCTAGCGGCACCACCGCCGCGGGGTCCTGCGTCCGGCAGACCGCCAGCACCGCGCGGAGGTCGGCGAGCCCGAGGCTCTCGAGACGCCGGCCGCCGAGCGGGCCGCCGCGCAGGATGCCGTCGCCGACGCTGCCGTCGTCGCGCAGGACGAAATCCACCCGCGCCGTCCGGTGCCGTCTCGGCGACGGCTTCATCGACGCCAGCAGCCGCTTGAGCCGGGAACCCAGCGTCTCCGGCCCTTCGAGCAGCCAGACGCCGCCGAGCCCGACGACCAGGGCCGGGCCGAGCTGGCCGCGCAGCAGCAGGATGGCGGCGAGCCCGATCGCGATCCAGGCGCCGGCACGCCGGATCGACCGCGGGGTGAGCCTGGGCCCGAGCCGGCCGCCGTTCCGGCCGAGCCACCACAGGCCGAAACACGCCGCGAAGCCGAGGACGAGCAGCATCGGCCTAGCGCCGCGTGTCGAAGCTGGAACTCGCGCGCCCGCTGATGCGGATGCCCGTGCCCGGAAGGATCTCGTGGAACCCGGAATCGCGCCGCGGCGTCGGGATCTCGCGCGATCCGCAGCCCGGCTGCGGCGGCAGGCGCACGCCCTCCGGCGCGTCCTCGGGACAGAGCCGCGGGCGCGCCGGCTTCTCGGCGGCTGGCGCGGGGAGGGGGGCGGCGATCGAGAGGCCGGCGGCGAGGCCGATCAGCACGGCGAGGGTGGGGATCATGGCCGGTTCTCCGCGACGTCCGCCGTCGTGATGCGCACGCGGCGGGTGCGCCCGTCCCGCTCGACCGCGAGGTCGATGGGCTGGCCGAGACCCGCCGCCTCGAGCGCCGCGGTGAGGTCGGCCAGGCGGTGGACCGGGCGGTCGCCGACGCCGACGACGACGTCGCCGATCGCCCCCGTCTGCGGGTCGACCCCGCGCAGGCCCGCGCCGGCGGCCGGCGATCCGCGCAGGACGCGGAGCACCACGACGCCGTCGATGCCGAGCCGGGCGGCGGTCGCCTCCTGGCCGGCGATGATGCCGATGCCGGGGTTGCGCACGCGCCCGTTGCGGATGAGATCGGGCACCACGCGGTTGACCACGTCCACCGGCACCGCGAAGCCGATGCCGGCGCTCGCCCCGGACGGCGAGAAGATCGCGGTGTTGACGCCGATCAGCCGGCCGGCGGAATCGAGCAGCGGCCCGCCGGAATTGCCGGGGTTGATCGCCGCATCGGTCTGGATCACGCCGGACAATTCGCGGCCCTCGCTCGTCGGCAGGCGCCGCTGGAGCGCGCTGATCACGCCGGTGGTGAGGGTGTGGTCGAGCCCGAACGGGTTGCCGATGGCGAAGGTGGACTGCCCGACCTTCAGGTCGGCCGAGGTGCCGATGGCGAGCGGCGGCGGCGCCTTCGCCACCCGGCCGAGCCGCAGCACCGCGAGGTCGTAGGCCGGCGCGGCGCCGACCACGGTCGCGGAGACCACCTCGCCCGAGGACAGGCGCACCGAGATCGACCCGCCCGACTGGATCGCCGCCTGGACGACGTGGTTGTTGGTGACGACGTGGCCGCCGGCATCCCAGACGAAGCCGGTTCCGGTCTGGGTGTTGCCCGACCGGCCGCCCTCCTGGCCCTGCTCGGATTCGTCGTCGAGGCTCATCAGGTCGGCGCCGCGCGCCGCGCCTTGCGCGAAGACGTGCACCACCGAAGGGCTCGCCCGCTCGAACAGCGCGACGGTGGTCGCCTCCGCCGGTGCGAGGTCGCCGCGGGCGGTCACCGCGCGCGGGACCTCCCGCGAGAACAGGAACGCGGTGACGTAGGGCTGTGCGACGAACAGCGCCAGCAGCACCAGGATGGCGGCCAGCACGAGGCGCGCGAAACGATCCGGCACGATGACGCGATCTCCGACCGACGGGCACGACGACGCGGCCGACCCGCGATCCGTCGACCCTTAACGTGGCATTCAGCCTGCCCGCTTCAACGTTCTCGCACGGGAATGGTCAAGGTGCGGCGCCGCACCGTCGCGCTGCGGCGGAGACGCTAACGGAATGGTCATTCCTCAAGACCACAGTTTCGACAAGACGAAACGAAGTCCTGAGGTGTTCGCGCCCGATCTGCCACCGGTGGTCGGCAATCCGACGCGGGCGATTTGCGACGCAATCATGACCGGTTCCTGACGAGGGTGCCGCAATGATCGTGAAGCTGCCTTAGAGATGCTTCGATGTCTGGGCAAATACGCTGCGTTCCTGATCGGCCAGCCCTGGTGCCGGCCGTGGACGCCTGAACGGACGATACCGTTTCGGAAGGAAAAGAGTGAGATGGAAACCGAGGCCCTCGAACGACCCGCCGATCTGACGATCTGGCGCACCCTGCCGGCAAGCTCGCCGCTGGCGCAGCCCAAGCGCTACGGCACCCTGCGCGAGGCGATCGCCGCCGCCGCCGGCGCGCTGACCGACCCGGCCAAGCAGCCCTGGATCATCACGGACGAGGGCGAGATCCTGTCCCCGAACTGGATCCGCACCTACCTGAACTGAGACGTCGCGCCGGCCCCCCGGACGGGCGGCGCTTCCGCGACGCGACCGCGCCCGGCCCGATGCGGCGGCGCGGTCGCGCTGCCGACCGCCGGCCGCCCACAATGCGCGACGGTGCATAAGTCCAACGCGCCGGAGTTTTGTCGTCGGCACTTTCACAAATGTGAATGGCGATCGGCCGAGCAAACCCTAGGGTGTAATCGGCTCGATGAGTTCCCCCCTCTCGTCTGGCTGGCACCGCTGGCCGGACGTTCTCCCGATCGTTCTCGCGCCGGCGGTGCCTAATTGCGATCGCGCAGCCTACTCGGCCGCATCGCGATCGTCGTCGTACCGCTCCGGATTGATCGCGTGCAGCGCACGCTTGGCCGCCTCCAGCGGGTGCTCGGACTCGATCCGCACCGAGGCGAGATCCGGGCTCTTGTAGACGGTGACGATGGTGTCCATCACCTCGGTCAGCGTGGTGCGCTTGTCCTCCGGGGCGGCGATGAGCAGCTGCAGCCCCCACGCCGCGTAGAGATCGACCAGCGCCTGGCTGTTGCGCACGTCGAGCTTCGAGAACGCCTCGTCGAGCAGGCACAGGCCGAAGCCCGGATTCTCGTCGCCCGGCCGGTCGCCCGGATAGTAGGCGCTGGCAAGCGAGGCCGCGATCGCCACGTAGAACGGTGCCTGCGCCTCGCCGCCCGATCCACGCAGCGCCCGGCTCGACATCGTGGTGCGGTTTCCCGCCCCGTCCCGCATCCCGATCTCGTAGACGAAGTAGTTGCGGTAGTCGGCCAGGCGTGCCGCGTCCTCGGCGCCGGAGATCAGGGCGGTGACCTCGGCAAGCGCAGCGGCCATCGGGCCCTCGCCGTCGTCCGGCAGCAGCGCCTGGGCCGCGTCGGGCGAGCGCGCCACCTCGGTCGCCAGCGCGTGGACGGCGGCGTAGCGGCGGTCGACCACGGCCTCGAAGGCGTAGGTCTGGCCGGTGAAGCGCTGGGTCGAGAGCCGCTCGTTGAGCGCGTCGAGCCGCGCGCGCACCCGCTCGAACTTGTCGGCGAGCCGCGTCAGCAGGTCCTCCGTCATCAGGCGGCGCATCTCGTCCGTCGCCCGCTCGGCCTGGGCGCGGTAGCGGCGCAGCTCGTGCCCCTCGACCTCGTCGTGCTCGCGCCGGACCCAGGCATAGCCCAAGGTCGCCGGCTGGTCGCCGCGGTTGCCGTCGCCGCGGCCGAGCGGGTTGTCGATCCGCCACTGGGCGCAATACTCGGCGAGGTCGCGCTCGGCCGCGCGGCCGTGCGAGCGCGCGCTCTCGGCCGCCTCCTGCGCGAGGCTGCGCTCGGCCGATGCCGCAGCCGAGATCACCTTCGCCTCCAGCCCGGCCAATTCCGCGCGGATCGCGTGGACGGGGGCGGCCGAGAACACCTGCCCGCGCACCATGCGGATGCGCAGGCAATCCCCGCTGGCGAGCCTATGCAGGGCGCTGCGGCGGGCGGCGAAGGCGGCGCGCGCCGCCTCGCGCCCGGCCCCGAGCCGCGCCTTGAGCCCGGCCTCCTCGGCGAGCAGGCCGTCGAGCTTCGGTTCCAGCACCTCGGAGAGCTCGCGCAGATAGGCGATGCGCTCGGCGGTGAGCGCCTTGATCTCCTCGGCGAGGCCGGCGGTGTCGCGCTTCTCGATCGCCTCGCGCTCGGTGGCGAGCGTGCGCTTGCGGCCCTCGATCCCGTCGATCTCCTCGCGCAGGGCGTCGCAATCCTCGACGCCGCGGGCGATGCGCGCGCGGATCGCCGCCGCCGTCCGCGCGGCCTCGCGCAGGACCACGGCCTCGCCGCGCAGGCGCTTGGCCTCCGCCACCGCGACCTCGTGGTTGCGCCGGCCTTCGGCGGTGGGGCCGCGCTGGCCGCGCGTCATCAGCAGGTCGACCGAGCGGGTCACCGAGTAGGCCATGCCGGCGGTGGTGCGCCCGCTCGGCGCCACGGCGCGGCTCATCCGGCGCAGCTCGGCGTCGTCGCGGGCGAGATCGTAGCCGCCGAGCCGCACGCCGAGGAAGGCGGCGGCGTGCGGGTCGTCGGTCTCGATCACCGAGAGCGGGCCGTCGTCGAAGCGGCGCGCCCGCTGGCCGGCGGTGTCGGTCGTCTTCACCAGGATGCAGCGGCTGAAGCGGTCGCGGTTGCCCTGGAGCACGCCGAGCGCCTCCTCGAGCCGGTCGGGCGCGACCACGAGGGCTTCGCGCGCCCGGCCGAGCAGGCCCTCGAGCGCCGGCCCCCAATGCGGATCGACGATCTCGGCGAGCTCGCAGACCGGCACGGCATCGATGTTGCGCCGGGCCAGCTCGGCGCGGAAGGCGACCGTGTCGGAGGAGAGCCGCGCGCCGTGCCCTGCGGCCGGGGCAGGGGCCGAGCGCTCGGCCTCGCTCTCCTGCGCGCGGGCCTTCAGCGCCGTGTCCTCGGCGGCCCGGTCCAGGGCCTCGTCGAACTCGGGCAGCCGCAGCAGGCCCTCGATCAGGTCGGGGAGGGGCCCGTCGTGGCGCAGGGTCTCCTCCGGCGGGGCCTCGCGGCGCAGCCCCGAGCGGGCGCAGGCCTCGGCGAGCCGCGCGGCCTGCGGCGCCACCTGGCGCAGCACCGGCGCGACCGCCTGGAGCTTGCCCATCTGCCCGACGAGGCCGACGAGGTCGGCGACCCGGGCCGCCAGGTCCCGCCGGTCGCGCTCCAGCATCGACAGGCCGATGGTCGAGGCGGCCAGGCGCCCGTCCGTGGCGCCGCCGACGACGAGGGCCTTCTTCTCGGCGATCTCCCCGTCGATGTCGCGCACGAAGCCGCGGCTCGTGGCGACGCTCTCGCGGGCGATCCGCAGCGGCTCGGCGCCGGCGCGGAGCTTGGCCCGCACCGCCACGAGATCGTGGCAGCGGCGGCGCAGCTCGGCGCTGGCCGCCCGGGCCTCGTGGATGCCGGAGGCGAGCACCGCATCGGCCCAGGATTCGTAGCGCCCGGCGAGACGCTTCAGCCGCGCGAGCTTGACCTCCAGCTCCTCGATCGTCTCCAGCAGCCGGCGCCAATTCTCGACCGATTGCCGGACGCGCGCGACGTCGAGCGGCTCGGGGTCGAGGACGAAGCTGCGCACGAAGGCGCTCGAATCGAAGATCGGCTTGAACGCAACCGCGTTCGAGAAGGTGCGCAGGAAGTGGCGCGGGTCCGGCGCCGGCGCACCCTCGCGCAGGGTCGCCAGCACTTCCGCCGTGAAGCGCTCGCCGGAGGAGCGGAACTCCTCGAAGCGCTCGGCCCGCAGCCGCAGGTCCTTGGCGATCTCGGTCCACGGCGCGGTGAAGCTGCCCTCGGCATTGGTGCGCAGGTAGTCGCCGATCTCGAAGCGGTGCCCGGTGGCGATGAAGCGGGAGAGCACCTCCTCCTTCTGGTCGGTCGCCCGCGCGGCGAGCGCCAGCCCGAAGGAGACCGTGCGCCCGCTCTCGGCGTTCTCGAACACCAGGGCGATGACGGTCTCGCAGGCCTCGCGCGTCGGGCGCCCGCCCTCGGCCGGGTCGCTGATCCAGCCGAGGCAGTAGTCGCGCACGGTGCGTGCGCTGCGGCCCGAGGCCGAGGCGTTCAGCGCCAGCCGGCTGGCATTGTTGCCGGCCAGCACGGTGCCGACCGCATCGAAGATCGTCGACTTGCCGGCCCCCGTCGGCCCGACGAGCGCCGCCGCGCCCCGAATCCGAATCTGCTCGCGCCGGATGAGGTACCAATTCGAAAGGGCGATGTCGGTGAGGCGGTACACCGGGGGCGGGTCCGATCCGGGTGAGGCGGGGGCGCCCAGTTGGCCAACCGCGCGGGCAGACGCAAGGGCGCGCAGAGCACGGACGGCGGCGGCGCCGCGGGTTTTCGGTGTAGAGGGGGGCCGGAAGCCCCTCGATCCCGGGGGCGCGGGCACGGCAGCCATGATCTTGAGAACGCAGCGCACGGGTCCTCGCCGGGCCAGGAGGCTCGGCGTTTCGGCCCTCGTCGGCCTCGCGCTGGCGTCGCCCGCGACGGCGGGGGTTTGCAGGCCGACCGATCGGGGGCGGGGCACCGACGTGGTGCTGCTCGCCGGGCAGTCGAACATGGTCGGGTTCGGCCTGGGCTTCGACGCCGCGCTCGACGGGACGCCCGATCCGCGCATCGGGCAGTGGAGCCAGGCCGGCGGCCGTGGCCGGATCGTGGCCGCGATCGATCCGCTCCTGCATCCGGGGGCCGCCGCGGGGCGGGTCGGCCTCGGCTTGAGCTTCGCCCGCGCCTACATCGCCGCGCGGCCGCCGGGCCGCCGGATCCTGCTCGTGCCCGCGGCCGTCGGCGGCACCGGCTTCGCCAACGGCCGCTGGAACCCCGGCGACGACCTGTTCGAGGCTGCGGTGAAGCGCACCAGCGCGGCGCTCGCCGCCGCGCCGAACGCCTGCCTCGCCGCGATCCTCTGGCACCAGGGCGAGGCCGACGTCGGCGCGCTGTCCGGCTCGGATTACGCCGCGCGGCTCACGCGCACCGTCGCCGCGTTCCGCGCCCGCATCGGCGGCGCGCGGAACGCGCCGTTCGTGACGGGGGGCTTCGAGCCGGAATGGGTGAAGCCGACGCCCGCGCAGACCGCGATCCTCGACGCGCTCGCGCACCTCGCCGACACGGTGCCGCGGACGGTCGACGTCTCGGCCGACGGGCTGACCGGAAACCCCGGCGACAAGATCCATTTTGACGCGGCCTCGCAGCGCATCCTCGGTCGGCGCTATTTCGAGGCTTTACGCACGCTGCTGCCCGCGCCACGCGCGGCGAAGCCCTGACTCAGCCCTCGGCCGCCTCGGACCACGCCCGCAGGCGGTCGAGCCAGGCGTCCGAGGCGAGCACCAGGATGCCGGGCAGCACGCTCACCGGGGTGACGCGCTCGGCCCTGTCGCGCTCGCCGAGCCGCAGCCCGCCGCGGCGGGCGATCAGGCGCAGGATCTCGATCAGCCGCGTCTCCTCGGGCGGATCGCTGCGGGCGGCGGTGCGGATGCGCTCGGTGACGTCGTCGGTGGTGCACTCGACGAGCCCGTCGGTGGAGACGCGGTGATCGCGCAAGCCTTCCTCGTAGATCAGGCGAAGCGCCAGCAGCACCAGAGTCTCGTCCTTGCGCAGGCGCTCGGCGACGATGTCGTGACGCGGGCCGTCCTGGGCCAGCGTGAGCGAGACCATCTGGTCGCGGTGCGACACGGTCAGCGCGTAGCCGAGGCAGGCGAAGTAGTCGGTAAAGAACGGGGCGTAGTGGCGCGCGAGCTCGTAGCTGCGGCCGATGCCGGGAGTGTTGGCGTAGATCACCTGGCCCTTCAACAGCACCGCGAGCGCGCGGGTCAGCTCCTCCACGTCGGGCGCGCGGGCGCCGGGCGGGGGCGGCTCCTCGCCGTCGACGATGGCGCGGAACGGCTCAAGCATGCCGGTCGCCCGAGATGCGGCGGATGACGAAGTCCGGGCAGTCGAGCCAGCCGTTCGCGAGCCGGCCCTCCACGCGGGCGATCGTGTAGCGCGTGCCGAGCGCGCCCTCGAACAGCACGTCGATCTCGCGCAGGCGCTGGAACACGACGAAGGCGTCGACGTCGGCGACCGCGATCGCCGAGCCGCGCAGGGTGCCGTCGGGCCCGAGGTGGCGGTCGAGGAAGGCGGTCATCGTCTCCGCCGTCACGGTGGTGCGCCGGCGATAGGCCGCCTTCGCCTCGACGAAGGCCTCGATCGCGGGATCGATCTCGAAATCCGGCAGCGCCTCGGTCTCGATCGGGACTTTTCGCCCGCGCGGGATCGCGAGGTGCGGCGTCCCGATCGGCGGGCGCAGCAGCGAGATCGCCGGTGCCACGTCCGGTGCGGCCGCCGCGGCGCCGACCGCGCGCAGGGCCGCCGCCGTGCGCTCGATCCCCGCCGAATCCGGCCGGTCCATGTAGCGGACGGCGGCCGCGATCCGTCGCTCCATCCGCGCGACCACGTCGTCGACGGCGTCGAGGTGCCGGTCGAGCCCTTCGAAGATCGACAGGATCTGGGTGAGGTCGGCGCGCACGCCGCGCTCGGCGACGCGGAGTTCCGCCGCCCTTCCCTCGCGCAGGATCGCCTCGGCGAGCGCGCGGATCAGCAGCGGATCGCGCAGCGCGCGGCCCGCCTCGCGCACGATCGCCGAGCGGAAGCGGAACGGGTTGTAGCGCGTGTGCAGCGTCCGGTAGTCGCTGATCAGGTGGCGCTCGACGAAGTCCTCGAAGTAGAGGCGGAAGGCGGCGCGCATATCCTCCTCGTGGAGAATGCGCTCCTCGATCTTGCGCATCGCGCCGGCCAGCCCGCGGACGTGCCCGAGGAAGGCCTGCGCCGCGCGGGCCGCATTGCCGAGCGCCTCGGAGCGGTCGGCCGGGTTGGCGATCGCGCTCTCCAGGCTTCCGAGCACGTCGAGGATCGCGGCACCGTAGGAGCGGGTCTCGCCGCGCTCCATCCGCGACAGCTCCTCGAGCAGCAGCCGCGCCTCGGGGTCGAAATCGACCACCGGCACGTAGCGCTCGCGCCGCTCGATCAGCCAGCCGGTCTCGAGAAAGCGCCGGAACAGCGCCGAGCGCCGCTCGATCGGATCGACCGGCACCAGCTCGTCGTCGGATTGCTGGTCGAGCGCCCAGTCGGCGGAGAAGTCGCCGATGGCGGCCAGCAGCTCCGCCTTGCGCACCGGGTCGGGGCTGGTGCCCATCACCTTGCGGTGCAGGTGCAGCAGCAGCGCGGCGTTGAAGGCCCGGCTCGGCGAGGCCAGCGGCCGGAACAGGTCGTCGGGAAGCTGCGCGAACAGCATCGTCTCGAACTCCCGCGTTCGCGCAGCCGTCCGCGTTACTTCGCGCCGAGAAGCTCGACGTCGAAGATCAGCGTCGCGCCGGGCGGGATGATGCCGCCGGCGCCGCGGGCGCCGTAGCCGAGCTCGGCCGGGATCACCAGGGTGCGCTTGCCGCCCTGCTTCATCGTGGCGACGCCGAGGTCCCAGCCCTGGATGACCTGGCCGGCGCCGAGGGTGAAGGTGAAGGGCTGGTTGCGATCCCGTGAGGAATCGAACTTCTTGCCCTTCTTGCCGGCGTCGTCGAGCCAGCCGGTGTACTGCACGGTCACCTTCTGGCCGGCCTTCGGCTCGGGCCCGGTGCCGACGACTTCGTCCTGATACTTCAGGCCGGAGGGCAGGGTGGTGTAGTCGGCGTTGGCGGCAGCGGTCATGGCGATCAGCACGGCTCCGGCGATGGGGAGAATAAAGCGAGGCATCGTTCCTCCGTCGGGCCGAGCCTCTTTCGGGCCGCCCGTCGAGGGGCCTCTTAACAGCAGGGCCGGGGCCGAGGCCAGCCGGCGGGGCTTTTCGCCGTCGGCGCACGCCGCGATCGGGCACGGAACGCGGCTTGCGGGGCGGGAGGCGGCCCTTCGCGATTTTCGCCCGGCGCCGGTTGACGCGGCGCCGACCTTGGCGGCCCATTCCACCGCCCGGGCCGCGAGCGCGGCCTCACCAGTTTCCTCGGAGCGACGATGCGCCTGGATCGAACGGACGGCAGCCCTGGCCCGACGCGGACGGCTGGGTCGCACCGCAGGCCGGCCCGGGCCGTCGCGGCGATGCTCGCGATCCTCGCCCTCGCGATGCCTGCCCGAGCGGCCTCGATCGCGCCCGCGGTGGCCGAGCACGGCATGGTCGTGACCGCGCAGCACCTCGCGACCCAGGTCGGCGTTGACGTGCTGAAGCGCGGCGGCAATGCCGTCGATGCGGCGGTGGCCGTCGGCTACGCACTGGCGGTGGTCTACCCGGCCGCGGGCAACCTCGGCGGCGGCGGCTTCATGACCGTCCAGCTCGCCGACGGGCGCCGGACCTTCCTCGATTTTCGCGAGAAGGCGCCCTTGGCCGCGACCCGCGACATGTACCTCGACAGGGACGGGAACGTCATCAAGGGCCTGAGCGTCAGCGGCCCCCTCGCCGTGGCGGTGCCGGGCACCGTCTCCGGCCTGGAGACGGCGCGCGAGACCTACGGGACGATGGCCCGCGCCGAGCTGATCGCCCCGGCCATCGCCTACGCCGAGGGCGGTTTCGTCCTCGAGCAGGGCGATGCCGACATGTTCGCCATCGCCACCCCGGACCTGCGCAGGGATCCGGCCTCCGCCGCGATCTTCGTCGACGGCGATGCGCCGTTCCGGGCCGGCCGGATGCTCAAGCAGAAGGATCTCGCGGGAACGCTCCGGACGATCGCCGAGCACGGCGCGGCCGGCTTCTACGGCGGCCCGGTCGGCAGCGCGATCGTCGCGTCCAGCCAGGCCGGCAAGGGCCTGATCGTCCAGGCCGACCTCGACCGCTACCGCACCCGCGAGCTGAAGCCGGTCGAGTGCGACTATCGCGGCTACCGCGTGATCTCGGCTCCGCCGCCGAGCTCCGGCGGCGTCGTCATCTGCGAGATGCTGAACATCCTCGAAGGCTACCCCCTCGGCGATCTCGGCTGGGGCTCGGCGCAGGCGATCCACTACGAGATCGAGGCGATGCGGCACGCCTACGTCGACCGCAACAGCTACCTCGGCGATCCCGACTTCGTCGACAACCCGACCGCGCGCCTGACCGACAAGGCCTACGCGGCGACCATCCGGAGCGCGATCGATCCGGGCAAGGCCGGCGTGTCGAGCCGGCTCAAGCCGGGGGTGCCGCCGCACGAGGGCAGCAACACGACGCATTATTCCATCGTCGACGGCGCCGGCAACGCGGTCTCGGTGACCTACACCCTGAACGACTGGTTCGGCGCGCGCATCACCGTGCCCGGCACCGGCGTGCTGCTCAACGACGAGATGGACGACTTCACCGCCAAGGTCGGGGTCCCGAACATCTACGGGTTGGTGCAGGGCGAAGCCAACGCCATCGCGCCGGGCAAGACGCCGCTGAGCTCGATGAGCCCGACCATCGTGACCAAGGACGGCAAGCCCGTCCTCGTCACCGGCACGCCGGGCGGCAGCCGCATCCTCACCGTGGTGCTGCACAGCATCCTGAACGTCGTCGATTACGGCATGAACGTGCAGGAGGCGGCCGACGCGCCCCGCATCCACAACCAGTGGCTGCCCGACGTCACCAACGTCGAGCGGTTCGCGCTCTCGCCCGACACCCGCAGGATCCTCGAGGGCATGGGCCACCATTTCGCCGGGCCGCAGCCAGCCAACCACCTCGCCGCGATCCTGATCGGCGCGCCGGTGCTCGGCGGCAAGGCGGTCGGGGCGAACCGGTTCTACGGGGCGAACGACCCGCGCCGGAACACCGGCTTGGCGCTGGGCTACTGAGCGGCGCCCGACGCTGCCCCGTCCGCACACCGGGACCGAGAAAATCCGGCGACGTTTTCGGCGCTGGTGAGTTCCTGAGGATGAACCCGACACCCGACGATTGGGACCAGCGCGTCGCGCACCTTTCCCAAAAGCTGCCCGCGCCGCTGCAGCGCGCCGTCGGCTGGCTGCGCGAGCCGTCGCGCCTGTGGCTGCGGGTGGGGGCCGCGCTGCTGCTCATCCTCGGCGGGATCTTCTCGATCCTGCCGGTGCTCGGCCTGTGGATGCTGCCGCTCGGCCTCGCGCTTCTGGCGCAGGACGTGCCCTGGCTGAAGGTGCCGCTGGAGAAGGCTGCCCGCTGGATCGAGAGGACCTGGGCCGCCCTCGTCGCGTGGTGGCGGCGTCAGAAGCGGTAGGTCAGGTTGCCCTTGGCGCCGTGGTCCTGGGCGCGGGCGCCGATCTGCCCGGCATAGGACAGGCCGACGGTGGTCGAGGGTAGGACGATCCAGCTCAACCCGGTCTCGAGCAGCACGGCGCTGCGGTCGACCGGCGCGCCGCGGGTCAGCGCCGAGACGCCGCCGGCATTGAAGGCAAGCAGCGCGTTCGGGGTGACGTCGCCGAAGGCGCCGCGATACCCGACGAGGCCGCGCAGCAGCATCGGCAGGCCGCCGACGAAGCCGTCGATCCGCGCCTCGGCCCGCACGCCCGCGGTCGCGGTGGACACGGTGGCGTCGCGCGCCGCGCCGGTGAGCGCCGCTGCGCCGCCGGTCTCGGAAAAGGCGTCCTGCCCGACGCGGATCACCGCACCGCCGGCGAAGGGCTCCAGCGTCAGGCCGGCGAGGTCCATGCGGTAGCCGATTTCGCCGAAGCCCTGCGCGACGCTGCCGCCGTAAGAGGCGCGGGCGCTGTCGCGAAAGCCGGCGAACGCGATATCGCGCCGGGTCTCGGTGTCGCTGATGCCGTAGAGGCCGCCGATCCGCAGGTCGAGCGCGCCGAGGCCGATGCCGGCATAGACCGACCCGAACCCGGTCTGGACGTTGCCGCTCGACATGCGCAGCGGGATGTCGAGGGCGGTGTCGGTGTAGCCGGCGGCGGCGCCGACGCGAATCAGGTCGCTCGCGGCGACGTCGCCGCCGATCACGAGGCCGCCGGTGTTGCGCTGGAGGGCGGCGGCGTTGCCGTCCGAGCCGGTGCGCCCGAAGCTGCCGAAGCCCTGGCCCCACAAGCCGACGATCCGCTGGTCGAGGCCGCCGGGGCCGAGGCCCGTGCCGCATTCGGGCACGGAGTTCAGCGACACCCGGGCGATCGGTGCACGCTCTGTCGGCAGGCCGGGCGCGGCCGGCGTGCAGGTGAGGCCGGCGCCGTCCGACCAGCGCATCCGATCGAGGATCGCCTCGCGCACCAGCCCGCCGGACTCGACGAGCGCGGTGACCGCGCTCGCGTGGACCTCGCCCGAGAGCGCGTCGAAGGCCTGCCGGGCCTGCGCGGCGGAAAGCGGGCCGACCGCGTCGTAGACCGCCTGGCCGGCACCGAGCGACTGCGCGCGCCGGCCGGCGGCGACGCCGTTCACCGTCGCGCCGGCGGTGTCGAAGCCGAGGTCGTTGCGGATCAGGTGCAGCTGCACCGCGTCGTCCGCGTAAGTCAGCGACGGCGTCAGGAAGGCGAAGTTGGAGGTGACGGCGGCGAACTGCCCCTGCACGCCGCCCGCTGCCGTGAGGATCGTGTAGGTGGTGTTGGCGCTGTAGGCGCCCGCCTGCGCCTGCACGTCGACGAGGCCGCCGCGCAGGGTCGCGACGCCGCCCGCCGCGATCCGGTCGCTGTTGCCGGCCGCATCCGCCTTCACCTGGAAGATCGAGCCTGCCTCGAACAGCACGTTGCCGTTGGCCGACAGCGTGCCGATCCCGTCGTAGCCCGGCGCCGCGCGGCCGCCGCTGCGGACGCTGAGGCCGCCGAGCGTGCCGATGCCCTCGATCGTCGCGCCGGAGGCGACGCCGACATCGGCCGCGCCGAGGTCGCCGCCGACCCGCAGGCGGCCTTCCGCCACCGTCACGCCGCCGGCGAACGGGCTGTCGCCGGTGAGGTCGAGGCGGCCGGCGCCGGTCTTCACGATGGTGCCGGTGCCGTCGATCGTGCCGGAAAACAGCGCGTCGGTGCCGTTCGAGCCGGCGGTGAGGGTGGCTCCGCCCAGCGAGACCCGACCGTCGCCGTTCAGCGCGGCGACGCTCTGGTTATAGCCGGCGAGGTCGAAGGTCCCGGCACCGGCGACGAGGAGCGCGCTGCCCGCGGGGAGGGCGCCCGCGATGCCGGCGCGCAGGGTCCCGTTGGTGACCGAGGTGGTTCCGGCGTAGCTGTTGGCCTGGGTCAGCAGGACGGTGCCGTCGCCGCTCTTGGCGAGCGTCCCGGGGCCCGACAGCACCGCGTCCACGGTACCGCTCTGCAGGCCATAGATCGCGCCGCGCAGCGTGCCGTTGCGGATCGTGCCGGCGGTGAGCACCACCGGGCCGGCGCTGGAGGCGGTGCCGCCGAGATCGAGCGTTCCGCCCCCGACCACGAGGGCCGCGTCCGCCGCGCCGAGACGACCGCTCCCGGTCAGCTGCAGCGTGCCGCCATCGACGCGGGTGCCGCCGGAGAAGTCGTTGGCGCCGGACAGCGTCACGGTGCCGGCGCCGGTCTTCACCAGCGGCCCGGGGCCGGTCAGCGCGGCCTCGATGCCGCCGGACTGCACGTCGTAGACCGAGCCGCGCAGCGTCCCGTCGGCGATGGTGCCGCCGGTGAGCCGCACCAGCCCGACGGCCTGGGCCGTGCCGCCGAGGTCGAGCCGCCCGCCCGAGACCAGCAAGGCGCCGTCGGTCGCGCCGAGCGTTCCGGGCGCGGAAGTCGCGAGCGTGCCGGCCGAGAGGCTGGTGCCGCCGGCATAGGTGTTGGCGGCCGAGAGCAGGACGCGGCCGGTGCCGGCCTTCGACAGGCCGCCGGGACCGACGACCGGGCTCGCCAGCGTCGCGTCGTCCGGCCCGTCGCAGGCGAGGCCCGTCGCGGTCGCCACGCAGGCCGCACGGGCCGGATCGGGCGCCGCCATCGACGCTGCCCCGAGGATCAGCGGCAGCACCGCCGTCGTGGCGAGGAGGCGACGGCGCGGCGGGCAGGATACGAGGTGCGGCATGCGGCCCATCCGAAGGCGCGAAGAGACGATCCGGCGATCGCGCGACGGCGCGGTCGTCGGTCCGGTGCCGGGAACGACGGCACGGGGCGGCGGTGAAGACAGGGGCCAGGAGGCCGGGAAACGATTAACGCGACCTCAACCATGCCGAAGAAAAAACAATCGAGGGTTGTTTTTCGGGCTTGGCCGGACGATCCGACGGCGGCGAGGCGCGCTTAGACATCGCCGCGGGCGCGGGTTAGGAGGATCGCATCCCCAGCCGAGGCTCCATGAGCAAGCCGAAACCCCTGACCAGCGCGATCCTCGACCCGGAGAAGCGGGCCGACGACGTCGATCAGACCATCCGTCCGCTGAGCCTGTCCGAGTTCATCGGGCAGCGGGCGGCGCGCGCCAACATGGAGATCTTCATCCAGGCGGCGAAGATGACCGGCCAGGCGCTCGACCACGTCCTGTTCGTCGGGCCGCCTGGCCTCGGCAAGACCACCCTGGCGCAGATCGTGGCGCGCGAGCTCGGCGTGAACTTCCGCTCGACCTCCGGGCCGGTGATCGCCAAGGCCGGGGATCTGGCGGCCCAGCTCACCAACCTCGAAGAGCGCGACGTGCTCTTCATCGACGAGATCCACCGCCTCAACCCGGCGGTGGAGGAGATCCTCTATCCGGCGATGGAGGATTACCAGCTCGACCTGATCATCGGCGAGGGGCCGGCGGCGCGCTCGGTCAAGATCGAGCTGCCGAAGTTCACGCTCGTCGGCGCCACCACCCGCGCGGGCCTGCTGACGACGCCGCTGCGCGATCGCTTCGGCATCCCCATCCGGCTCGAATTCTACGACATCGACGAGCTGCAGCTTATCGTCAGCCGCGGCGCGCGGGTGCTCGGGCTCGGCATGTCCGACGACGGCGCGAACGAGATCGCCCGGCGGGCCCGCGGGACCCCGCGCATCGCCGGCCGCCTGCTGCGGCGGGTGCGCGACTTCGCCGTCGTCGCCGAGGCGCCGACCGTAACGCGGGCGATCGCCGACCGGGCGCTGAAGCTGCTCGACGTCGATCCCGTCGGACTCGACGTGATGGACCGAAAGTACCTCACGATGATCGCGAAATCCTTCGGCGGCGGCCCCGTCGGGATCGAGACGATCGCGGCCGCGCTGTCGGAGCCCCGCGACGCAATCGAGGACATCATCGAGCCCTACCTGATCCAGCAGGGTTTCGTGATGCGCACGCCGCGCGGGCGGGTGCTGACGCAGCACGCCTTCAAGCACATGGGTTTCGCGATGCCCAAGCGCGATCCGATCACGCAGATCGGCCTCTTCGTCGAGGACGAGCCCGAAACCTAGTCCGTGCCGTCGCATTGCCGAAGCGACCGTCCGAGCACGGGACACGAAGTCGCGTTTCATCGAGTTCCGCCGCGGCGCAGCGCCGTCGACGCATGCCGTTCCACCGGTTCAGCTATGCCGTGTCGGCATAGGACGCGGTTCGGAAACTTGTCACATGCCACCGCCATAAACCAAGCAAGGCATTGCGAATAATCATAAAATCGATGCTCCGCGTACCGCTTCACAACGCCGCGATGTCTCGGTTCGTCGGCTCAGCATGTGCCGGAAGCGTGGCTACGTAGTTCGCACGTGCGGAACGAGCGGCGGTCCGACCCGTTGTGCCCGCAATCGCCTGGGGCCTCGACGCACCGGCGAACCACAAAGGATCGTTCTCCTATGAAGCGTACCGCCACCCTCGCCGTTCTCGGTCTCTCGCTCGCCGCGCTAACCGCCCCCGCCTTCGCCCAGGACGCCCTTCCCATCCGCGTCTCGCCGTTCGAGCGCGGCGTCGGCGCCGCCGGCACCGACACTCCCGAGTTCCGCGCCGAGGCCCTTCGCTCGGATGCCGTGAGCATCGAGTCGAGCCGCATCGCCCTGGAGCGTTCGCGCAACCCGCAGGTCCGGAACTACGCCAACCGCGTGATCACCGAGCGTGAGGCCACCACCAAGGCGCTCCTGCCCGAGGGCACGTCGCTGTCCTCCGGCGGCACCGTCGTCTCGGATCGCCAGGGCTTCGACACTCGCATCGACAACCCAGTGGGCCTCGTGCTCGCCCCGGTGACCATCGCCGCCAACCTCGGCACCAGCATCGTCGGCGGCGTCCTCGGCGGCGTCGGCATCATCGACAACAGCCCGACCGAGCCCGGCCGCCGCGTCGCGATCGGCCCGAACGGCCAGAACCGGATCGAGCGCCTGAAGTCGGCCCGCAACGGCCGCGACTTCGACCGCACCTATATCGATCAGCAGGCCCGCTCGGACGCCCGCACCCTCGAGCTCTACGAGACCTACTCGCGCAACGGCGACAACGCCGCCGGCCGCCAGTTCGCCAACGAGGCGCTGCCCTACATCGCCAACGAGCACGGCCACTCGGCCTCGCTCGCCAACCGCATCGGCGGCTGATCCCGCTTCGGCATCGTCGAAACGGATTCACTGACGGAAGGGCCGCCCTGCGAGGGGCGGCCTTTTCGCGTTCGCGAGGGCCTCGTCTACTTCCTCCGCCCGCCATGCCGTCGCCATGTCTGCCCGTCATCCCGGAGCCGCGCGGCCCCGCGATGACGGGAGGGTGGGGACGGACCCTCGTCCGATCCGTGCCCGACGGGACGTCGGCCCTTGCCACCGTCCCGCACCGCCCTGCGGCAGCAGAAGGACATCGAACCCGTGACGTCATCGATCGATGCCCAAGCGCTGCCGGTGCGCGTCTACTACGAGGACACCGACTTCTCGGGCTTCGTCTACCACGCGAGCTACCTGCGCTTCATGGAGCGCGGGCGCACCGAGCTGCTGCGCGGGCTCGCGGGCGACCAGTCCGAGCTGCACCGGGAGGCGGACGGCCTCGTCTTCGTCGTGCGCCGCATGGAGATCGACTACCTGAAGCCGGCGCGGATGGACGACGTGCTCTCCATCGTCACCAGCACGCGCGAATTGCGCGGTGCCTCGATGCACCTGCACCAGGAGGTCTGCCGGGACGGCGTGGTCCTCGTCCGCGCCGAGGTGGTGGTCGCCTGCGTCCGCGCGGGCCGGGCGATCCGCCTGCCCGACGCCCTGCGCCGCGCTCTGGCTCCTGCAACCCTTCCTTAACCAACCCGCCCGCTTATGCGGTGGGAAAGCGACGCCCCGCGTGCACCGCACCCGGCCCTTACTTTCGACAGATTCGAACGCGATTCCCTTTGAATTCGCTCGATGATTTCGGATGGAGCGCGCTGGCCCGCCGGGTCGTCGCGCCGCCGCCGTCGAGACGTCCGAGGACCAAAGCCCATGAACCCCGCAGATGCGATGCAGGCCGCGCCCGTCGCCGACATGACGCTGCTCGGGCTGTTCCTCCAGGCCCACATCGTCGTCAAGTTCGTGATGATCGGGCTGCTCGGCTCCTCGATCTGGTGCTGGGCGATCATCGTCGACAAGACGCTGCTGTTCCGGCGCACCAAGGACGAGATGGATGCGTTCGAGGACGCGTTCTGGTCCGGCCGGTCCCTCGAGGAGCTGTATCGCTCGTTCAACGACCGCCCGGCCACCGGCCTCGCCGCGCTGTTCGTCGCCGCCATGCGCGAGTGGAAGCGCTCGTTCGAGGGTACCGGCCGGCAGATCCAGTCGCTGTCGCAGCGCATCGACAAGGTGCTGGACGTGACCATCCAGCGCGAGGTCGAGCGCCTCGAGGGCCGCTTGCTGTTCCTCGCCTCGATCGGCTCGGCCGGCCCCTATATCGGCCTGTTCGGCACGGTCTGGGGCATCATGACCGCCTTCACCTCGATCGCGGCCTCGAAGAACACCTCGCTCGCCGTCGTGGCGCCGGGCATCGCCGAGGCGCTGTTCGCCACCGCCATCGGCCTGTTCGCGGCGATCCCCGCCGTGCTCGCCTACAACAAGCTCCAGGCCACGGTCGCCAAGCAGCAGTCGCGCCTGGAAGGCTTCGCCGACGAGTTCTCCGCCATCCTGTCGCGCCAGATCGACGAGCGCCTGTCGCTCGCCGCCTGACCGAAATCCGCGAAGGGATCGACACATGAGCATGGCGGCGGGCGCGCAGGGCGGCGGCAAGCGGCGGCGGCGGGGACGCCGCGGCGGCGGCCCGATCAACGAGATCAACATGACGCCGTTCATCGACGTCGTGCTGGTGCTGCTGATCATCTTCATGGTGGCGGCCCCCATGATGACGGTGGGCGTGCCCCTCGACCTGCCGCAATCCAAGGCCTCGCCGCTGAACTCGGACACCAAGCCGGTGACGCTGTCGATCCGCCAGTCGGGACAGGTCTTCCTCGGCGAGGACGAGCTGACCGACGACACCATCATCCCGAAGCTGACCCAGGAGGCCAAGTCCGGCTTCGAGGAGCGCGTCTTCGTGCGCGGCGACAAGCGGGTCGATTACGGCCGCGTCGCCCAGGTGATGGCGATCGTCACCGGCGGCGGCTTCAAGAAGGTGGCGCTCGTCACCGAGCCCGAGCAGCGGTAGCAGACCTGTGAGGCTTCCCTCCTTCCGCAGCGAACCGGGCTTCTGGGTCTCGGCCGGCACCCATGTCGGGCTGCTGGTCTTCGCCCTGTTCAGCGTCGCCGCGCCCGCGCTTCCCGAGGCGCAGGAGGGCGTGCCCGTCGAGGTGATCACCGAGAACCAGTTCTCGGAGCTGACCAAGGGCGAGCGCAACGCCGAGAAGCCGCTGTCGGACGCCAAGCCGCGGGCCGACAAGAAGGCCGAGAAGTTCGAGGAGAAGGAGCCGGAGAACGCCAAGGTCGATTCTCCGACCGCGCCGACGCGCACCAGCGACATGAAGCTCGCCAACGCCGACGAGATGCCGCTGCGCGTCAACGAGCCCGATCCCGCCGCCGAGACGGCGAAGGCCGCCAAGATGGCCAAGGAGAAGGCGGACGCCGAGAAGGCCGACGCCGCCAAGGCCGAGGCCAAGGCGGAAGCGGCCAAGGCCGCGGCCGCGGAGAAGGCCGCCGCCGCGAAGGCCGAAGCGAAGGCCGCTGCCGAGGCCGCCAAGGCCGAAGCCGTGAAGCGCGAGCAGCTCGCCAAGCTGGTCGAGCGCGAGGAGGCCGAGGCGGCGGCCGCGGAAGCCAAGTCGAAGGCCGAAGCGAAGGCCAAGGCGGACGCAGCCAAGGAAGCCGCGAAGGCCGCCGAGAAGGCGGCGGCCGCCAAGGCCGAAGCCAAGGCGAAGGCGGAAGCCGAGGCCGAGCGCCAGAAGGAGATCGCCGAGGCGAAGGCCGAAGAGGCCAAGGAGAAGGCGGAGGCCGCCGCCGCGGCGAAGGCCGAGGCCGCCGCCAAGGCGAAGGCGAAGGCGGTCGCCGACGCGAAGGCCAAGGCCGACGCCGAGGCGAAGGCGCGCAAGCAGGCCGAGCTGGCCGCCAAGCTCAATGCCGGCGACATCAAGTCGATCCTGGCCTCGAAGGCGCCGTCGCAATCGACCGGCGCCACCGGCCACGAGGTCCAGCGCACGGCCTCGCTCGGCGCCGCCACCGGCACCGCCCAGCGCCTGTCGCCGTCGCTGCGCGACGCGCTCGTCGGCATGCTGCAGCAGCAGATCGAGCGCTGCTACTCGGCGCCCCCGGGCGCCGCCCAGGGGGTGGTGCTGCCGGTGCTCGACATCCGCCTGAACGCCGACGGCTCGCTCTCGACCGAGCCGCGGATCATGCGCGGCGGATCGAGTTCGGTCGACCAGTCGATCGCGCAGGCGGCGTTGCGTGCGGTGCGCCGCTGCGCGCCCTACAAGATCCCGGCGCAGTACCAGCCCTATTACAACGACTGGAAGGCGATCAACGCGGAGTTCGAGTTCACCGCGACCTGACCGCCGACGCCGCCTTGACGACCTGACGCCAGGACCTCGCCGGCACCCGTTCCAACGCTCCCGGACCAGACCCATGCTGCATCGATCGCTCACCCGGGCCCGGCACGTGCCCGCCGCCCTCTATGGCCTCGCGCTGCTGCTGCTGGCGACGCTGGGCCTCGCCGCGCCGGCGCAGGCCCAGCTTCAGCTCCGCATCGGCGGCGGCGCGTTCCAGCCGATGCCGATCGCGGTGACCGACTTCTCGGGCGACCCGAACCTCGGCGGCCTCGTCTCGAGCGTGGTGACGAACGATCTGCGCCGCTCGGGCTACTTCCTGCCGCTGGAGAAGGGCCGCTTCCCGGAATCGCCGAACTTCGATGCCGCCCCCGGCTTCGAGAAGTGGCGCGCCGCGGGCGTGCAGGGCCTCGTTACCGGCCGCGTCTCGCGCGACGGCTCCGGCCGGCTGAAGGTCGAGTTCCGCCTCTGGGACGTCACCTCGGGCCAGCAGATCACCGGCCAGCAATACGGCACCGACGCCGCCAACGCGCGCCGCGCCGGCCACCTGATCTCGGACAGCGTCTACACCAAGATCACCGGTCTCGGTCCGTGGTTCGACAGCCGCATCGCCTTCGTCGACGAGTCCGGCCCGAAGGAGAACCGCCGCAAGCGCCTGATGGTGATGGACCAGGACGGCGCCAACGTCCGCGCGCTCACCACCGGCGAGAACGCCATCGTCGCGCCGCGCTACTCGCCCGCGACGCAGGACATCGCCTTCATGGCCCAGGCCACCGGCCACCAGCCGCGGGTGCAGGTGATCAACCTCGAGACCGGTAGCCGGACGGCGATGGGCAACTTCGACTCGATGAGCGCGAGCCCGCGCTTCTCGCCCGACGGCCGCCGCCTCGTGATGAGCGTGCAGCAGGGCGGCAACGCCGACATCGTCACCATGGACATCGCCTCGAAGGCGCAGCATTCGATCACCAACGGCAACGCGATCGACACCTCGCCGACCTACTCGCCGGACGGCAGCCAGATCGTGTTCGAATCCGACCGCGGCGGCTCGCAGCAGGTCTACGTGATGGGCGCCGACGGCTCGAACCCGCACCGGATCTCGTTCGGCGAAGGCTCGGCCTCGCAGCCGGCCTGGTCGCCGCGCGGGGACCTGATCGCCTTCACCCGCCAGCGCAAGGGCGGCTTCGCGATCTGCGTGATGAAGCCCGACGGCTCGGGCGAGCGCGTGCTCACCGAGGGCTTTCACAACGAGGGCCCGACCTTCGCGCCGAACGGGCAGTACGTGCTGTTCTTCCGCGACCCCGGCGGCCAGGGCGGCGGCAAGCTCTACATGGTCGACATCACCGGCAAGGTGGAGGCGCCGGTCCCGACGCCGTCCTACGCCTCGGACCCGACCTGGTCGCCGCTGCTCTCGGGGAAGTAGGCCTCGGCACCGGGGCCACCTACCGGTCGGGCTCGACCGCATCGCCCCGACCCTCCGTCGCGAGGGCGTCCCGGGCAAGCGCGGCTGCGCGATCGCGCAGCGCGGCGCGTTCGGCCTGGCCGGCATCCCGCCGCGACGGGACCGGATCGGAAGCCAGCGGCGTCGCTCGCTAGGCGAGGTCGATCGGTTCGCAGATCACCGTCCGACGGGCTCGATCGACTGTCGAATGCCTGGTCAACCTGCCATCATCCCTTTGCGGGCCCTGAACGCATGCAGAAGGGATAATCGGTCGCGCGGCAGCGTCGAGGACGCGACGTGACGGGCGTCGTCCGTTCCAGGACCCCGATCCGTCGACGGCCGCACGACGGGGCCGCCTCAGCCCCGCTTCTGCGCCTTCGTGTAGCTGCCGATGGCGGCCTGGCAGTTCGGCGACAGGCTGGCGCGGTTCTGCTTGAAGCAGGCATGCACCTCGGGGCTGTCGGGGGCGAACTCGCTGCACAGGGCGAGGTAGTCGCCGGTGCAGTTCTGCTTCAGCGCGGCGCGGTCGGGCACGGCCGACGCGTTCGGCGCGGCGAGCGCGGCGGTGGTGGTGAGGGCGAACGCGACGACGGTACGGACGAGCAAAATCTTCTTCCTCCACGAACCCGGACCAGCCGGGCGGCCGTCCGTAGAGCAGCGCATCCTGGCCGGAATGGGTTAGCTTGGCCGTTTGCCGTCGGTCGCCGGCCTCACCCCTCGCGCAGCAGGCGGTCGCGGGCCCGCAGGGCCGGGAAGATCCGGCCCCACAGCACCGCGACGAGCACCGTCGCGGCGCCGCCGACGACCACCGCCGGCACCGCGCCGATGAGCGCCGCGACCGAGCCGGACTCGAACTCGCCGAGCTCGTTCGAGGCGCCGATGAAGACGGTGTTCACGGCCGAGACCCGGCCGCGCATCGCGTCCGGCGTCTCGCCCTGCACGAAGGTCTGGCGGACGTAGACGCTGATCATGTCGGCCGCGCCCGTGACGAACAGGCAGGCCATCGACAGCGGCAGCGAGGTCGAGAGCCCGAACACGATGATGGCGAGGCCGAACACCGCCACGGCGCGCAGCATCCGCACGCCCGCATGACGCCGCAGCGGCCGGTAGGCGAGCACGATCGCCGTCAGCACGGCGCCGGCGGCCGGCATGCTGCGCAGCGCGCCGAGTCCGAGCGGGCCGACATGCAGCACTTCGGCGGCGAAGATCGGCAGCAGGGCGGTGGCGCCCCCGAGCAGCACCGCGAACAGGTCGAGGCTGATCGCGCCGAGCACCACCGGGTGCGCGCGGATGTAGCCGATCCCGGCCGACAGCGTCGCCCAGGTCACCGGCGGCCGCTCCGTGACCGCCGCGGGCCGATAGCGGATCGCCGTGGTCGCGAGCGCCGCCAGCGCGAAGCTGGCCGACGCCGAGCCGAACACGACCATCGGCCCGAGCGCGTAGAGGAAGCCCCCGAAAGCCGGCCCGAGCACCGACGCGCTCTGCCAGAGCGAGGCGTTCCAGGCGATCGCGGCGCCGAAGAGGTCGCGCGGCACCAGCGTCGGCAGCAGCGCCTGCAGGGCGGGGTTGGCGAAGGCGCGCGCCGTCCCGATCAGCACGACGAGCCCGTAGACCGGCCACACCGCGCTCGCGCCGCTCCAGGCATAGGCGAGAAGCGCCGCGCTCGTCGCCGCCTGCACCGCGAAGGCCGCCGCCGCCACGAGGCGGCGGTCGTAGGTGTCGGCGACGTGCCCGGTGATCAGCGCGGCGAGCATCGCCGGCAGGAAGCCCGCCAGGCCGACGAGCCCGAGCGCCCAGGCCGAGCGGGTCAGGTCGTAGACGAACCAGCCGACGGCCACGGCCTGCATCTGGTAGGCGAGACCAGTCAGGAAACGGGAGATCCCGAACAGGCGGAAATCGCCGTTGCGGAAGACGGTCCAGCCGGATTGCGCGTGCTCGGGCATCGCCAGCGTCGTGGCGGCCGAACGAGGCCCGGTCAAGCTGGGGCCGGACCGAGCGCAGGATGTTCATCGTCGCCGTAGCGATCGGTCGGATGCGTCCGGAACGCCCGATCCCGATATTCCGGCTGAGCTTGCAGCCTGAAACAACCGGAAGGTGTTGCGGACAAGAAAGACCGCAGCGTGCTCGACGACCTCAATGCGTCCCGAAGTTCGTCACTGGGCGGCGCGAGCACGTAGTGGTGTCCTGCTAAAAGTCGCGGTGGATCAAATTTTAAGCCTCGCCTGCCAAGCTAAAAGTCATGTCGCGCGCCGCGGGGTACTGACGATGACGATGTTCAACCAGAAGATGAGCGCCCTGATCGATGCGATCGATCGGTCTCAGGCACGGATCGTTTTCGGCCTCGACGGGCGGATCATCGACGCGAACGCGAACTTCCTGACCCTGTTCGGGTATACGCTTTCCGAGATCCGAGGCGCGCATCACGGGATCTTGATGGAGCGCAGCGAGCGCGAGAGCGCGGCCTACCGCGCCTTCTGGGAAGCCCTGGCCCGCGGCGAGACCCAGGCCCGCTCGTTCAAGCGCGTGGCGAAGGACGGTCGCGAGATCTGGCTGCAGGCATCCTACAATCCCGTGCTCGATCGGCGGGGCCAGCCGGTGCAGATCGTGAAGCTCGCCACCGACATCACCGCCGAGACCATGGCCGCCGCGACCAGCCAGGGCCAGATCGACGCGATCAACCGCTCCCAGGCCGTGATCCACTTCACCCTCGACGGGACCGTCACCGACGCGAACGCGAACTTCCTCATGACGATGGGCTACCGGCTCGACGAAATCAAAGGCCGCCACCATCGGATCTTCGTCGACGCGGCCGAGGCCGATTCCCCGGCCTACGCCACGTTCTGGAAGGCGCTGGCCGGAGGCACCTTCCAGGCGGGCGAGTTCCGCCGGATGGGCAAGGGCGGCAACGAGGTCTGGATCCACGGCGCCTACAACCCGATCCTCGATCGCGACGGCCGCCCCTTCGCGGTCGTGAAGTTCGCCACCGACGTGACCGCCCAGGTGCACGAGCGCCGCCGCCGCGCCGAAGGCCAGCGCCTGATCGAGGTCGACCTCGGCCACATCATGCAGGAGATGTCGGGGGTGAGCCGGCAGTCGACGGAGACCGCGCGCGCGGCCGCCGAGACCTCCGGCAACGTCCAGGCGGTCGCCGCCGGCGCCGAGGAGTTCTCGACCTCGATCGAGGAGCTGACGCGGCACGCGATCGACGCCAAGACGGCCTCCGACGAGGCGGTCGGCCGCTCCGACGAGGCGCGCACCATCATCTCCGGGCTCACCGCCTCGGCCGAGCGGATCGGCAGCGTGATCACCACGATCCGCACCATCGCCGACCAGACCAACCTGCTGGCGCTCAACGCGACGATCGAGGCCGCGCGCGCCGGGCAGGCCGGCCGCGGGTTCGCCGTCGTCGCCGCCGAGGTCAAGGCGCTGGCGACGCAATCCTCGCGCGCGACCGAGGAGATCGGCAAGCAGGTCACGGCCGTCCAGGAGGCGACCGCGGAGGCGGTGCGGGCGATCGAGCTGGTCGGGCAGACGATCGGGCAGGTCAGCCACATCTCGCTCAGCGTCTCCTCCGCGGTGACGCAGCAGGCGGCGGTGACGCGCGACATGTCGGTCAACATGCAGAACGCGGCCGAGAGCGTCCAGCGCGTCCGGCTGAACATGGACGGGATCGCGGAAGCCTCGCGGACGGTGGACGGCCGCGTCCAGGCGGTGGCCGAGGCGGCGCGGGCGCTCGGCTGACGGAAAGCGGCCTACTCGGCCGCCTCGGAGTCGCGCGCCGACGGCATCGTCGGCGCGACGATCGGGAAGCTGCAGCTGACGCAGGTGCCGGCCCCGGGCCGCGAATCGAGCGACACCCGGCCGCCGTGCAGCTCGACGAAGGAGCGAACGATCGACAGGCCGAGGCCGACGCCGCGGTGGCGGGTGCCCAGCGTGTGGCTCTCGAAGCGGTCGAACACATGGGCGGCGATCTCGGGCGGCATGCCGCGGCCCTGGTCGCGCACGCTGAGCACGAGGTCGCCCGCATTCCGCCGCGCCCGAACGGTGATGCTCTGGCCGGCGCTGGAGAAGCCGACCGCGTTCGACATCAGGTTGAACAGGATCTGGCGCACGCGCTTGCCGTCGACGAACACGCTGCCGATGTCGTCGGGCACGTCGAGGACGAGGTTCAGGTCGGATTCCGCGAGGCGGTCCTCGATGCCGAGCAGGGCCGCCTCGACGGTCGCCTGGACGTCGACGGTCTCGCGCTGGAGCTCGAGCGAGCCGGCATCGATCGAGGCGAGGTCGAGGATGTCGTTGATGATCACCAGCAGCGCCCCCGACGAGCGCATGATGTGTTCGGAATACTCGCGCTGGCGCGCGTTGAGGGCGCCGACCGTCTCGTCGCCGAGCAGCTGGGTGAAGCCGATGATGTTGGTCAGCGGCGAGCGCAGCTCGTAGGAGACGTGGTGGACGAAGGTGTCGCGCAGCTGCGCCGCCTTCTCCAGCGCGTCGTTCTTCTCGGTCAGCGCCCGCTCGACGTTCACGCTCGCGGTCACGTCGATCAGGGTGATCAGCGTCGCGCCCTCGGGCAGGGGCTGAGCGGCACAGTCGAGCACGGTGCCGTCGACCATCTCGAGCTTGCAGGCGAGGCCGGTGCGGGACTCGAGCCCGACCACCGCGTCGCGGATGTCGAGCCAGGGCTCGTCGGCCGGCGCCAGCACGCGGCACGCCTCGATCACCGCCTCGACGTGCGGACGCGCCTCCAGCGTCTCGGGGTCGAGGCGCCAAGCGGTGGCGAAGGCGCGGTTGGCGAAGGTCAGGCGACCGTCGGCGCCGAAGACCGCCACGGGCTCCTTGAGGGTGTCCAGCGTCTCGGCCTGCACCCGCATCAGCGCGTTGTAGCGGGATTCGAGCTTCATCCGGTCCGAGACGTCGTCGAACAGGTAGGTGAGGCCGCCCTGCGGGTTCGGCTCGGCCAGCACGCGCAGCGTGCGGCCGTCGGGCAGGTACCACCAGGCGGGGTTCGCCTCGGCCGAGCGGTAGGCCGCGAGCACGCCCTGCTTCCAGCTGCGGAAGTCGGCATGCTCCTCCAGCTTCCGCTGGGCGCGGAGATGGTCGAGGATCTCGCCGTCGAGCGGGCGCCCGTCGAGGAAGCCCTGGTCGAGCTCCCAGAGCTGGCGGTAGGCGGCGTTGTGGAAGATCAGGCGCTGCCCGGCATCGAACATCGCCACCGCGGTCGGCAGCTGGTCGAGGGTGCGCACGTTCGCATCCATCTGGCGCTGCAGGTCGGCGCGGACGCTCTCGAGCTCGGAGACGTCGACCGCGATCCCGACCCGCCCGCCCTCCAGGGCGGTTTCGGTGACGTCGAGGATGCGGCGGCCGCCGGCCACCACCGCCGACAGGCGCAACGCGGCGCGCTGGCCGGCGGGGCGGCGCTGGCCGTCCTCGCGGGCGATCATCTCGCGGGCCGGGCGGTCGAGCAGCTCGATCCCGGCCTGGATCGCGGATTCGCGGTTCGCCGCCTCGACCGCGGCGACGTAGGCGGTGTTGACCCAGGCGAGGCCGCCCTCGCGGTTGCGCCGCCAGACCGGCTGCGGGATCGCGTCGAGCAGGCCGGCCAGCGCCGACAGGCCGCGGCGGGCATCCTCGAGGGTCTCGCGCAACTCCGAGATCTGGCGGCGATCCTCCGTGGTCTCGCGCAGGCGCAGCAGGACGCGCCCGGCCACCGCCTGGCCCTGCGCCTCGATGCTGCGGCCGGACTGGCTGCGCAGGGTGGTGCGGAAGCTCGTGCCCCGGATGCGCAGGGCCTCGACCGCGGTCTCGATCGCCTCGGCGTCGGTCGGCACCAGCCACGTGCCGAAGGCGAGGATGCGGCGGGCGGAGCCGATCGCGGGGCGCGTGCCGTCGAAGGCCAGCCCGACGTCGCCCTCGACCACCGGCCCGCTCCGCCCGTCCCAGGTCACGATGATCTGGCGCTCGGCGGCGAGCAGCATCTCGGCGCGGTCGTGGGCGCCGCTGAGCGCGTCGAGGGCCGCGGCCTGCTCGCGCTCCCGCCGGGTCCAGCGCGAGCGCTCGCTCAGGTAGAGCAGGGCGACGATGGTGGCGAAGGCGACGAGGCCGCCGAAGATCGCCGCGGCCGCGACGTTGTGCATGTGCGAGCCGAATCCCCAGGCCGGAAGGTCGGCGCCCGCCGCGAGGGACGGAGCCGGGAGGCCGGTCGCGGCGGCGAAGAGAGCGCCGGCCCCGGCGATGCGCCGTGCCGCCCGATCGACCTCCATGATCCGTCCCGTCTCCCAAAACCGCCGGTCGGACCGACGCGAACGAATGCGTGGCGCATGCGGCGCCGGTTCCCCGCGCCCCGTTTCGGGGGGAGGGGAGACGCGACGACCTGACGACCTGCCGAACCGGGGGCAGTCTAACGCGTCGGGGATTTGCGCCGGAAGCGGAATTAGCTTGGCCGTAACCGTGGGTCGGCAGGTCGTGTGCGAACGACACACAGAAGACACAGTCCGGCCGGGCGGTGGTGCCTTGACAAACGAAGAGGGCCCGGCGCAACCGCCGGGCCCTCCTGTCTCGCATCGGTCCTGCCCGGCGCGTCCCCGCGCCGAGGGTCTCAGTAGCGGTAGTGGTCGGGCTTAAACGGGCCGTTCTCGGAAACGCCGATATAGGCGGCCTGGTCGGGGCGGAGCTTCGAGAGCTTCACGCCGATCTTCTCGAGGTGGAGCAGCGCGACCTTCTCGTCGAGCGCCTTCGGCAGGGTGTAGACCTGCTTCTCGTACTTGCCCGGGTTGGTCCAGAGCTCGATCTGGGCCAGCGTCTGGTTGGTGAACGAGGCCGACATCACGAAGGACGGGTGGCCGGTGGCGTTGCCGAGGTTCACCAGGCGGCCTTCCGACAGCAGGATGATGCGGTGGCCGTCGGCGAAGGTGATCTCGTCGACCTGCGGCTTGATGTTCGACCACTTGAGGTTCTTCAGGCCGGCGACCTGGATCTCGTTGTCGAAGTGGCCGATGTTGCAGACGATCGCCCGGTCCTTCATCGCCCGCATGTGGTCGAGGGTGATGATGTCCTTGTTGCCGGTGGCGGTGACGAAGATGTCGGCGCGGGGCGCCGCGTCTTCCATCGTCACGACCTCGTAGCCTTCCATCGCGGCCTGGAGCGCGCAGATCGGATCGACTTCCGAGACCAGCACGCGGCAGCCGGCATGGCGCAGCGAGGAGGCCGAACCCTTGCCGACGTCGCCGAAGCCGGCGACCATCGCGACCTTGCCGGCCATCATCACGTCGGTGCCGCGGCGGATGCCGTCCACCAGCGACTCGCGGCAACCGTAGAGGTTGTCGAACTTCGACTTGGTGACCGCGTCGTTCACATTGATCGCCGGGAAGAGCAGCTTGCCCTCCTTGGCGAGGTTGTAGAGGCGGTGGACGCCGGTGGTGGTCTCCTCCGAGACGCCCTTGATCGCGTCGGCGAGACCGGCGAACCAGCCCTTCGGCTTCTCGGCGAGCTTCTTCTTCAGGAGCGCGAAGAAGATCTCCTCCTCCTCCGACTCGGGCTTGTCGAGGAAGGCGGTGTCGCCGTTCTCGGCGCGCAGGCCCAGGTGGACGAACATGGTGGCGTCGCCGCCGTCGTCGAGGATCATGTTCGGCGTTCCGCCGCCATGCCAGTCGAACAGCTTCGAGGTGTAGTCCCAGTACTCCTCGAGGGTCTCGCCCTTGATGGCGAAGACCGGGATGCCGGCGGCGGCGATCGCCGCGGCGGCGTGGTCCTGGGTCGAGTAGATGTTGCACGAGACCCAGCGGATGTCGGCGCCGAGAGCCTTGAGCGTCTCGATCAGCACCGCGGTCTGGATCGTCATGTGCAGCGAGCCGGCGATCTTGGCGCCCTTGAGCGGCTGCGACGGGCCGTATTCCTCGCGGGTGGCCATCAGGCCCGGCATCTCGGTCTCGGCGATCGAGATCTCCTTGCGGCCGTACTCGGCCAGGCCGATGTCCTTGACGATGTAATCCTGGGCCATTTCGCTTCGCTCCGTGTCGCGGGTTGCCTCTCGCCGAGGCATCTAGCAGAGCGCCGGATACGAAGCAATCAAGACATAAAGATGTCTTTATGCGTTTTCGAACGGCTCCAGGCAGCCGGGCCGGCGGCTCAGCTCTTGAGGCGGTAGCCGGTGCGGAAGATCCAGGCGACGAGCCCGAGGCAGACCGCCAGGAACAGGCCGGTCATCGCCAGGCTGATGCCGATGGCGACGTCGGCCGTGCCGAAGAAGGCCCAGCGAAACCCGCTGATCAGGTAGACCACCGGGTTCGCCAGGCTGACGGTGCGCCAGAACGGCGGCAGCATCTCGATCGCGTAGAAGCTGCCGCCGAGGAAGGTCAGCGGCGTCACGACGAGGAGCGGCACCAGCTGCAGCTTCTCGAAGCCGTCGGCCCACAGGCCGATGACGAAGCCGAACAGGCTGAACGTCACCGCCGTCAGCACCAGGAAGGCCATCATCCATACCGGGTGCTCGATGTGCAGCGGCACGAACAGCGCGGCGGTCGCGAGGATGATCAGCCCGATCAGGATCGACTTCGAGGCCGCCGCCCCGACATAGCCGAGCACCACCTCGACCGGCGAGATCGGCGCCGAGAGGATCTCGTAGATCGTGCCGGCGAAGCGCGGGAAGTAGATGCCGAACGAGGCGTTGGCGATGCTCTGGGTCAGCAGCGCGAGCATCACGAGCCCGGGCACGATGAACAGGCCGTAGGGCACGCCGTCCACGGTGCTCATCCGCGAGCCGATCGCCGCGCCGAACACCACGAAGTAGAGCGAGGTGGAGATCACCGGCGCCAGGATGCTCTGCATCGCCGTGCGCCAGAAGCGGCTCATCTCGAACCGGTAGATCGCGCGGATGGCCGGCCAGTTCATCGGTTTGCCTCTCGATGCCGACGCCCCAGGCTGCGACGCGCGTTCGCGCCTGCCGGCAGCCGGGGGATGGATGGTTCGGACCTCGCGGCGGCCGCGGTCATGCGCGTTCCCTGACGAGATCGACGAAGATGTCCTCGAGCGACGACTGGCTGGTGCGCAGGTCGCTGAACCGGATGCCGGCCGCGCCGAGATCGGTGAGCAGGCCGGTGATGCCGGTGCGCTCGCCCTTGGCATCGTAGGTGTAGACCAGCTCCTGCCCGCCCGGGCCGAGCTCGAGGCCGCGGTCGGCGAGATCCACCGGCAGCGCGGCGAGGGGGGCCAGCAACTGGAGGGTGAGCTGCTTGCGCCCGAGCTTGCGCATCAGCTCGGCCTTCTCCTCCACGAGGATGATCTCGCCCTTTCGGATCACGCCGATCCGGTCGGCCATCTCCTCGGCCTCCTCGATGTAGTGCGTGGTCAGGATCACGGTGACGCCCTGCTCGCGCAGGCGCCGCACCATGCGCCACATGTCCTGGCGCAGCTCCACGTCGACGCCCGCCGAGGGCTCGTCGAGGAACAGGACCTTGGGCTCGTGCGACAGCGCCTTGGCGATGAGCACCCGGCGCTTCATGCCGCCCGACAGGGTCATCAGCCGTGAATCGCGCTTCTCCCACAGGGAGAGGTCGCGCAGCACCCGCTCGATATGGCCGGGATCCTTCTTCAGCCCGAACAGGCCGCGGGTGAAGCTCACCGTGTTCCACACGCTCTCGAACGCGTCGGTGGTGAGTTCCTGCGGCACCAGCCCGATCGCCTTGCGCGCCCCGCGATAGCCCGAGGCGATGTCGTGCCCGTCGACCGTCACGGTGCCGGTGCTCGGCGTGACGATGCCGCAGACGATGTTGATCAGGGTCGACTTGCCGGCGCCGTTCGGCCCGAGCAGAGCGAAGATCTCGCCGCGCGCGATCGCGAGGTTCAAGGTCTTCAGCGCCGACAGGCCCGAGGCGTAGGTCTTCGACAGATTGTCGATGGAGATGATCGGCGACATCGCAGTCCGTGGAGGATGGCCCGCCCGGCACGGCGAGGACGGTGTGCCCTATAGCATCTGTCGGTTGAGCAGCAGGCCGACCACCGGGCGGCCGACGCGCGCGGTGTCGAATGGCACCTCCTGCAGCTCCGATTCTCGAGGCGGCGACAGCGAGCGAGCGGCGATCCGCGTCACTCCCGTTTCGTGGGACGGATCCATCTTTCGGGAAGCGTCGCCCACCGTGCCCCCCCCCGCAGAGGGGGGAGGGGAGGCGCACGCCGTCCCCGACATTCTTGCGAAATAGATCGACGCAGTCGCCGGGTGGAAGAGGGCACCAGCGCCATCATCGGCGCTGGACCGCTTCGGTCTCCGGCACGTGAGCGGGGCGAGCGAAGGCACGCGCACGAAAAAGCCGCCCGGAGGCGGCTTGATCGGTCGGTCCTGCCCGGAAGGGTCAGGCCCGCATGCGGGTGCGGATCTCGCCGAGGCTCGAACGCAACAGCGCCTGGGCGGCCTCGCCCTGCATGCGCTCGCGCAGGATCGTCTCGGAGACCTTCACCGCGGCGTCGGCCGCTGCGGCACGGACCTCGGCCTGGGCCTTGGCCTCGGCCTGGGCGATCTTGGTCTCGGCCGACTTGGTGCGGCGGGCGATGAAGTCGTCGAGGCGCTGGCGGCCCTCGGCGGCGGCACGCTCGGCCTCGTCGCGGGCGCTCGCGATGATGGTCTCGGCCTCGCGCTCCGCTTCCGCGCGGCGGCGCTTGTAGTCAGCCAGCACGGCGGCCGCCTCCTCGCGCAGGCGCTTGGCCTCGTCGAGCTCGTGGCGCACGCGGACGGCGCGGCCGTCGAGGCCCTTGGTCATGATCCCGAAGCCGCCGACCTTCCAGACGATCGCCATGAAGACGAGGAAGGCGACCGCGACCCAGAATTCCGCTGTCATCAACATGGTCGGTTCTTCCGTCTCAGTGCGCGGTCGCGGTGGAATCGAGGGCGCGGTCGAGGCTGGCCTGGTCCGGCGCCTGGCCCGTCAGCCGCTCGACGATCGCGGAGGCGGTCTCGCTGGCGATGGCGCGGACGTTGCCCATGGCTTCCTGCGTCCGGCTCTGGATCGTCGCCTCGGAGGCTGCGATCTTCTGGTTGAGCTCGGCCTCGAGCGCCTTGCGCTTGGTCTCGGCGGCGGCGGCGAGCTCGGTGCGGGTGCCCTGCGCGATCTCGCGGGCCTTGCCCTGCGCGTCGCGCAGCGACTTGGCGTAGGCCTCGCCGGCGGCGTCGGCTTCCGTCTTCATCGCCTGCGCCTGGTCGAGGTCGGCGGCGAGGCGCGCGGAGCGGTCGTGGAGAATGCCCTGGATGCGCGGGAGCGCGATGTTGGCCATCAGCCAGTAGAGCAGGCCGAAGGCGAGGGCGAGCCAGATCAGCTGCGCCAGGAAGGTGTGGGTCTCGAAGGGCGGGAACGCGGCGGCGTGCGCCGGCTCCGCGGCACCGGCCGGGACCATGTGGACGTCGGAACCGGCGGGCGGTGTGGTGAGGGAATTCGGCTGCGCCATGGCCCCGTCCGTATGACCTTGAAAGACGATGGAGCGCTCGCGCGAGGGGCGGAGCGCTCACTGGTGATCGGCCGCCGCGACCTCGAACGGCGCGGCGGCGGTGTCGGCGTCGATCAGACGGCGAACAGCAGGAGCAGGGCGATCAGCAGCGAGAAGATGCCGAGCGCTTCCGTCAGCGCGAAGCCGAGGAGCAGCGTGGCGCGCTGGCCGTCGGCGGCCGAGGGGTTGCGAAGGGCGCCTGCCAGGAACTGGCCGAACAGGTTGCCGAGGCCGATGCCCGCGCCGGCCATGCCGAGGCAGGCGAGGCCGGCGCCGATGTACTTCGCAGCGACGGGATCCATAGAAAACTCCTGAAGTGTCTTGAGAGTGCGTCGTTTGCCGCGGGTGGAGCCGGCCTGTTCAGTGGCCGGGGTGAAGCGCGTCGTTGAGGTAGATCGCCGTCAGCGTCGCGAAGACGTAGGCCTGAAGCGCCGCAACGAGGAATTCGAGAGCCGTCAGCGCGATCGTCAGGAACAGCGGGAGGGGCGATAGCACGCTCCATGCGCCTGCGGAAAGCAGCCCGACGACGAAGAACGCGAAGATCTTCATCGCGATGTGACCGGCAAGCACGTTCGCGAACAGACGCACCGACAGGCTGATCGGCCGCGAGATGAACGAGATCACCTCGATCGGCACGAGGAGGGCCAGCAGCGGCTTGGGCACGCCCTGCGGCACGAACAAGCCGAAGAAGTGCGCGCCGTGCTTCATCACGCCGTAGATCACCACGACCGAGATCACCAGGGCAGCGAGGCCGAAGGTGATGACGAGGTGGCTGGTCACCGCGAAGGCGTAGGGGATCATGCCGAACAGGTTGAGGATCAACACGAACATGAACAGCGAAAACACCAGCGGCATGAAGCGCTTGCCGCCGTCGCCGGTGGCCTGGTGCAGGGTGTCGGCGATGAACTCGTAGAAGATCTCGGCCAGCGACTGCATCCGGCCCGGCACGACCGAGCGGCTGGAGGTGGCGACGATCGTCAGGAGTGCGATGACGCCGACGGCGGCGAACATGTAGAGCGCCGACTGGGTGAACGCGAGTTCCTGATGGCCGAGATGCCCGAAGGGCAGGATCGACTTGAGCTCGAACTGATGGATCGGATCCGGTCGCAAGGCGACGGAGTGCCCCGGGTCGATGCTGGCCGCCATGCCGTCTTCCGCCCTCACGTCTCGTTGCCGGCGGCCCGCATGGCCGAACCGGATCGATGGTCACAAAACACCGGTCGCCCTCACGGATCCCGCGGGGTGTCCCGTCCGGAACGGGCGCCGGCGAAGCCGGATGCCCGCATCACGTTGAAGACGCCAGCGACGAAGCCCAGCATCAGAAGTACGATCAGACCCCAGGGTTTCGTCCCGAGCATCCGATCGAAGATCCAGCCGAGCACCCCTCCCGCGATCACGCCGGCGACGAACTCCGTGGAGAGCGTCATGGCCTGCCCGAGGGAGGACGGACTTCCGGACGAACCCGAACGCGACGAATGAGCGGGAGGGGCCGGGGGCCGCTTCCGTTCGATCTGCGTCTCGAGGCGTCGGAGCCTCGCTGAGAGTTCGCTGTCGGGCGGCGTGGGCCGTCCGGTCTCTCCCTCGTCCCTTGCGTCGTTGCCGCTCACAGCGAGAACTCACATCGGCGAGAGGAACGGAACCGGGCGGATTGCCTCCTTCGAGCGCGGCGCACCTTAGTTTCGGCGCCCCGGGGTGTCAAGGCTCGAAAGGTCGAGCTTAAGGCATTCCAGGCGTTGAGAAAATTACGCTCGGGGCCGTGCGCGTGCGCAGCGTCGCGCGAGACCGGCCCGGAACCCTCACGCACCGAGGATCGGCTTGATGATCTTCTCGATTCCGTCGACCGTCATCTCGCCGGTGTAGCGCTCGCCGTTGATGAAGAAGGTCGGCGTCGAATCGACCTTGAACGTCTCGAGGCCGCGCTGCTTCACGCCGTTGACCGCCGCGTAGAGCTTCTGGTCCTTGAGGCAGGCCTCGAACTTCTCCTTCGAGAACCCGGCCTGCTTGAGCATCTGCTCCAGGGCGTCGACCGGCTTCGGGGTGAAGGCCCAGGCCGGCTGCTGGTCGAACAGCAGGTCGGTGATCGGGTAGTACTTCGCCTCGCCGTCGCAGCGCGCCAGCATGAAGGCGGCGGTGGCGAGCGGATCGAGCGGGAACTCGCGCAGCGTGAACCGCACCTTGCCAGTGTCGATGTAGCGCTCCTTGAGCGTCGGATAGGTCATCTTGTGGAAGGCGGCGCAGTGCGAGCAGGTCATCGAGGCGTACTCGATGATCGTCACCTTCGCGTCCTTCGGCCCGAGCCAGACGTCGCCGAGCGGGCCCGGCTGCATCAGGCCGTCGACCGGCACGCTCTCGGCGAGCGCCGCCATCGACAGCTTGGGGAGGATGAGGGCGGCGCCGATGGCGAGGCCCGTGGCTTTCAAAGCGTCGCGCCGGGTGATCATGGCCGTGGCTGCCTCCGCGTTCCGTCCTGTCGTCTTGTTGAGAGTGCGGTAACGGCGCGGGCGCATCGTGGCAAGGCGCCTAGCGCTTCGCCGACGTCGCGACGACGGCGAGCCCGAGCCGGTCGAGGGCGTCGCGCAGGCCGTCGTGCTCGATCGTCGAGACCGCCTGCGCGATCTCGCCGCGCCGGCCCGGGTCGACGGTCGCCTCCGGCGGGCGCCGGGCGCTGCGGCCGACCCGGTCCTGCTGCAGCACGATCCGGCCGACGCAGGCCCAGCCGTAATGGGCGTTGATGCGCTGGATCACCACCGGCGCGAGGTGCTGCAGCTCGATCGCGAACACGCCCTCGACCCGCACCACCAGCGTCCCCGAATCGGGCGCGTCGTCCGTCCGGCGCTTGCGCTTGGGCCATTCGAGCTTCGAGGGCCGGCAGAATCGTGCCAGCCGCTCGCCGACGATGTCGGGCCAGGCGGCGAGGATGTCGGTCGAGGCGAAGCCCTGCGCCGCGAAGGCCGGGCCGATGCAGCCCTCGATCAGTTCCGCCAGCGGTTTGACGCGCGCCATGTTCTTGGGACATCCCGCCGGTTGCGGGCGCGAGGATAGCGCAAGGCCGGCGGCAAAGGGAGCGCTTTCGGTGGAGAGCCCGGGCCGCTATGCCTGCCGGCGATGCCCGCGTCCGAACCCTTTCCGAAGGCCGCCGACCTGCTGGTCTGGTACGACCGGCACCGCCGCGTGCTGCCGTGGCGAGCGCTGCCCGGCGAGCGGCCCGATCCCTACCGGGTCTGGCTCTCCGAGGTGATGCTGCAGCAGACCACGATCGCCGCGGTGAAGCCCTACTTCGCGACCTTCCTCGCCCGCTTCCCCGACGTCGACGCCCTGGCCGCGGCGCCGGAGGAGGCGGTGATGTCGGCCTGGGCCGGGCTCGGCTACTATTCCCGGGCGCGCAACCTCCACGCCTGCGCCAGGGCGGTGGCCGCGGCCGGGCGCTTCCCCGACACCCTCGACGGGCTGCGCAAGCTCCCCGGCATCGGCGCCTACACGGCCGGCGCGGTCGCGGCGATCGCCTTCGACCGCCCGGAAGCGGCGGTCGACGGCAACGTCGAGCGGGTGATGACGCGGCTCTACGCGATCGAGGCGCCGCTGCCCGGCGCCCGGCCCGAGATCCGGCGCGTGACGCAAGCGCTGGTGCCGCTCGACCGGCCCGGCGATTTCGCGCAGGCCGTGATGGATCTCGGCGCCACCATCTGCACCCCGAAGCGCCCGGCCTGCGCGCTCTGCCCGTGGATGGCGCCCTGCCGCGCCCGCGCGGCCGGCAACCCGGAGACTTACCCGCGCAAGCTCAAGGCCGTGAAGGGCTCCCTGCGGCGCGGCGCGGCCTTCGTCGTCGTCCGCTCCGGCGACGAGGCCGTCCTGCTGCGCACTCGGCCGCCGGAAGGCCTGCTCGGCGGCATGGCCGAGCCGCCGATGAGCGCATGGGCACCGGACTACGACCCCGCAGGTGCGCTCCTCGACGCGCCCCTCGACGCGCGCTGGAAACGGCTGCCGGGGCTGGTGCGGCACGGCTTCACGCATTTCCCGCTGGAGCTGACCGTGTTTCTCGCCCGCGTCGCGCTGTCGACGCAGGCGCCGGCCGGGATGCGCTTCACGCCGCGGCGCGACCTCGACGCGGAGCCGCTGCCCGGCGTGATGAGGAAGGTGCTGGCCCACGCCTTCGATCCGAAGCCGGAATCCGAGGCGAAGCCCCGCGGCCGGCCGAAGCGCGATCCGCCGCCGATGCCGATGCTGGCGGTCTGGGAAGCGCCCGAGACGGTCGCGGACCCGCCGCGCTTCCGCCCGGTGCCGAAGCCGACGCCGCGCATCGTCGAGCCGCCGGCGCCGACGGACGAGATGTTCGAGGGAGAACCGGAGGTCGTGCCGCCCGCCCGCAAGCCGGCGCGGAAGACGACGCGGAAACGCTGACGGCGCGCACGCATTCCCTCCGCCGCACCCAAGTCGGGCCTGCCCGACTTGGGCACACGAGGTGCGGATCTCGGGCAAGCCCGCGATCCGTCGGGGGGAGGGAAGGGGGCGCGGTTCTAGCCCGCCGCCCCCATCACCGCGCGGAGCTTCGCGCGGTAGGTGTCGATCACCACCAGCTTGCCGGCGCGCTCGGCGTGCCAGAACGTCCAGCCGTTGCAGGCGGGCAGGCCCTGGACCAGGGCGCCGACCTTGTGGATCGAGCCGATGGCGACGCCGACGTCGAGCTGGCCGTCCGGCCGCACCGTCGCCCTGAAGCGGCGGCGCTCGTCGGTGAGCACGTCGCCGGCCTTGAGATGGCCGGCCTCGACCACGCCGAGGAACGGCACCCGCGGCTCGGCGCGCTTGGTCGGCGCGACGAGGAGCGCGGCCCGCGACAGCGGCACCACCGCGTCGATGCGCCGGCGCGCGGCGTCGGCGTAGACCGCCTCGCGCTCGCAGCCGATGAAGCGGCGCCCGAGCAGCTTGGCCACCGCGCCGGTGGTGCCGGTGCCGAAGAACGGGTCAAGCACCACGTCGCCGGGATTGGTCGCCGAGAGCAGCGTGCGGGCGAGCAGCGCCTCCGGCTTCTGGGTCGGGTGGACTTTGCTGCCGTCGGCGCCCTTCAGGCGCTCGTCGCCGGTGCAGAGCGGGATGAACCAGTCCGAGCGCATCTGAAGGTCTTCGTTGCCGCCCTTCAGCGCGTCGTAATGGAAGGTGTAGCCCTTCGATTCGGCCGAGCGGGAGGCCCAGATCAGGGTCTCGTGCGCGTTGGTGAAGCGCTTGCCGCGGAAGTTCGGCATCGGGTTGGCCTTGCGCCAGACGATGTCGTTGAGGATCCAGAAACCAAGATCCTGCAGCACGCTGCCGACGCGGAAGATGTTGTGGTACGACCCGATCACCCACAGCGTGGCGTTCGGCTTCATCACCCGGCGGCAGGCGGTGAGCCAGTCGCGGGTGAAGCTGTCGTAGCTGGCGAAGCTCGCGAACTTGTCCCAGTCGTCGTCGACGGCGTCGACCCGGCTCTGGTCCGGCCGCATCAGCGAGGCGTCGCCGAGCTGGAGATTGTAGGGTGGGTCGGCGAAGACGCAGTCGACCGACGACGCCGGCAGGCGGTTCATCGCCGCGATGCAGTCGCCGACGAGGATCTCGTCGAGGGGAAGGCGCTGGACGGCGGGTACGAGACCCATCCGTGGTGCCGACGAAGCGCGCCCGGTACGCGAGACATGTTTCCGGGCGGCGGCGTCGGCAACCACGGTACGCGGGGAAGCCATGGCAAACACCGGTTACGCGACTGACCGGCAGACCATGGCCCCGTTAAGGTAAAGGTCGCGTTTCCGATTTGTGGAACTTCCTGTCCCGGTTTGGGGCTGGCGTTGCTTTCGATCTCTTTCTGGATCGTCGCGGCCTGTCGCGTTCACGTCGCCTTAACCATTCCCATCACGGCGATTTGCCTTGCCGGGACCGCATCGACCGCACCCGATGCGGCGATTGTCGCGTTCCGCGCTCGCATCTTCGGATGGATCGCTCCAACCGCCACGCGGCGACCGGGTCGTGCGCCCCTACGGTCGGGAACCGGAACGAACCGGCGGTGCAGGCAGGCGCCCGCGGCGCCGCGCCCACGAGCCCGGCCCGGCCCCACGCTACGGCCAAGCTCAGTCGCAGGGTGGGCAGCAGGGTTTCGCTGAGCGCACGTCTTGGACCTCGACGGCGGTTCTTCCTGCGTCCCTGTGCGGGGGCATGAAGACTATACCACAGCGTAATCGGGCATTCGCACCGAGAAAAAGACAAGTCTTAAATGCTTGGGCGTTGCTTGTAGCGGCGAATGCGGGCGACATCTTCGAAATTCGGCCGGAATGTGATCCGGCTGCCCAAAATGTGGGGGTCTCATTTCAGCCCCGTTCGGTCTCGATTGGCGCCGCCCTCGTCAACAGCCAAGGACCGAAGCATGCATTTCCGACCCGTCGCCAGAAACGCCGCCGTCACCCTCGGAACCGCCCTGTCGCTCGTCGCCGCCTCCTTGCCGGCCGCCGCCCAGAGCGGAGGCGCATCCTGGTACGGCAGCGGCCATCGCACCGCGAGCGGCGAGCGCTTCAACCCGAACGGGATGACCGCCGCCCACCGCAGCCTGCCCTTCGGCACCCGCGTCCGCGTCGAGAACCGGCGCACCGGCCGGTCGGTCGTGGTGCGGATCAACGATCGCGGCCCGTTCGTCCATGGCCGCATCATCGATCTGTCCCGCGGCTCGGCCCGGGCGCTCGGCATGGGCGGCACCACCTACGTCTCGCTGCACGTCGTGAACTGATGGGCAGGCCGGCCGGCGTTGCCCTGCACCCCGGCCGGCCCCATCTCCGGGCCTGAACCGGAGACGCAGCGCGAAAAGCCATGGCAAAACCCCTCATCGTCGACATCCCGCACGACCTCGGCCGCGACGAGGCGCGCCGCCGCATCGAGACCGGCGTCGAGCAGGGGCGCGCCTTGCTCGCCAAGAGCGGCGTCACCATCGAGAACCTCGCCTGGACCGGCGACCGCCTCGACTTCGCGATCTCGGCGATGAAGCAGAACATGAACGGCCAGATCGACGTCGGCCAGGAGAGCGTGCGCGTCGAGTGCCACCTGCCGCTGCTGCTCGCGCTGTTCGCCGACAAGGTGAAGAAGATGGTCGGCAAGGAAGGCAACCTGCTGCTGACCAAGAAGTAGCACCGGAACACCCGGCGCGACCGCGCCGTTCACGCTCGTCACGCGGCGCGCGCCAAGACGCGCCGCGACCCCAGCGAGGAGCGTTTCCCATGGCCGATCCCGGCGCGATCCCCGAGGTGCCGACGAACCCAACGCCGGCCCCCGACACGCCCTACGACCCGCCGACCGTGCCGAGCCCTGCGCCCGGCCCGGAGATCCCCGGCGAAACCCCGAGCGAGGCGCCCGGCATCACCCCGGCCGAGGTCCCCGTGACCACGCCCGGCATGCCGACGCCGACCGGCCCCGCCGACCCGGTCGCCTGAGCGCATCGGCATTTGTGGTGAAGCGGCCGCGCTGCCATAAGCCCGGCCATGGCCGCCCCACCGCTCCTGACCCTTCAAGACATCGCGCTCACCTTCGGCGGCACGCCGCTGATCGAGGGAGCGGGGTTCTCCGTCTCGCCCGGCGAGCGCACCTGCCTCGTCGGGCGCAACGGCTCGGGCAAGTCGACGCTGATGAAGATCGCCGCCGGGCACGTCGAGCCGGATCGCGGCGTCCGCTTCGTCCAGCCCGGCACAACGATCCGCTATCTCGCCCAGGAGCCGGATTTCTCCGGCTTCGCCACCACCCTCGACTTCGTCGAGGCGGGCCTCGGCGACGGCGACGCCCATCACCGCGCCCGCTACCTGCTCGAGAGCCTCGGCCTCGACGGCAGCGAGGACCCGACGCGGCTCTCGGGCGGCGAGGGCCGCCGCGTCGCGCTCGCCCAGGCGCTGGCGCCCGAGCCCGACGTGCTGCTGCTGGACGAGCCGACCAACCACCTCGACCTGCCGGCGATCGAGTGGCTCGAGGCCGAGCTGAAGGGCACCCGCGCCGCGATGGTGCTGATCAGCCACGACCGGCGCTTCCTCTCCGCCCTGTCCCGCGCCACGATCTGGCTCGACCGCGGGGTCACCCGCCGGATCGAGCAGGGGTTTTCCGGCTTCGAGGCCTGGCGCGACGCGTTCTTCGAGGAGGAGGAGCGCGACCGGCACAAGCTCGAGCGCAAGATCAACGACGAGGAGCACTGGCTCCGCTACGGCGTCACCGCCCGGCGCAAGCGCAACGTGCGCCGCCTCGGCAACCTGCACGCGCTGCGCAAGGAGCGCCGCGACGACCGCCGCCCGGTCGGCACCGTGACGATGCAGGCCGGCGAGGCCGAGGCCTCGGGCACGCTGGTGATGGAGGCCAAGAACGCGAGCAAGAGCTTCGGCGAGCGCCGGATCGTCGCCGACCTGTCCCTGCGGGTGATGCGCGGCGACCGCCTCGGCATCGTCGGCGCCAACGGCGCCGGCAAGACCACGCTGATCAACCTGCTCACCGGCAAGCTGCAGCCCGACGACGGCAGCGTCCGCCAGGGCACCAACCTGAAGATGATGCTGCTCGACCAGGCCCGCGCGGTGCTGGAGCCGAGCATGACCGTGACCGAGGTGCTGACCGGCGGCAGCGGCGATTCCGTCGTCGTCAACGGCGTCAGCCGCCACGTGGTCGGCTACCTGAAGGATTTCCTGTTCACCCCCGAGCAGGCGCGCACCCCGGTGTCGGTGCTCTCGGGCGGCGAGCGCAACCGGCTGCTGATCGCCCGCGCGCTGGCGCAGCCGGCCAACCTTCTGGTCCTCGACGAGCCGACCAACGACCTCGATCTGGAGACCCTCGACCTGCTGCAGGAGATGCTTGGCGACTATTCCGGCACCCTGATCCTGGTGAGCCACGACCGCGACTTCCTCGACCGCGTCGTCGGCAGCGTGCTGGTCTCGGAAGGCGACGGGCGCTGGGTCGAGTATGCCGGCGGCTACTCCGACATGGTCAACCAGCGCGGGATCGGCGTGCAGGCGCGCGCCGGCGCCAAGGGAAAAGCCGACGCCAAGAGCGGCGCAAAGGCCGACCTTCGCGAAAGGGCGGACGCGGCGCCCGCGTCGAAGGCGAAGCTGAACTTCAAGGACCAGCACGAGCTGAAGACGCTGCCCGCGCGGATGGAGAAGCTGCAGGGCGCGATCGCGCAGCTGCGCACGGTGCTGGCCGATCCCGGCCTCTACGCCCGCGACGCGGCCCGCTTCGACAAGGCATCGGCGATGCTCGCCCAGGCCGAGGTCGAGCTGTCCGGCGCCGAGGAGCGCTGGCTCGAGCTGGAGATGCTGCGCGAAGGGTGAGCGTCCGCCGGCCTTCATGATGCCGCGATGGCGGTTCAGGTTTCCGGTGCAGAAGTTCCAGGACTCACACATCTCCGGGTGGCGGCACCGGACGGCGTGTTCGAAGCACGGCTCAGCACTCTCTCCCGCGCGGGGGAGGGGACCCGTGCCCGATCATGCGCTCTGTGAGACGAGGATCGCCCGCCATCATCGGATCGTAGCCCGTGCCGTCTCGCCATCCGCCCGCATCGCTTGACGGCCTGCGATCCAAGGGCTGGCTGCTCGGCTTGCCCGTGCTCGGGCTGATCTGGGTTGGCACCACGCTGTACGCCGGGCCCGGGATCGGCGCGCGGATCGCCGAGGCCGGCGAGGCGGTGGCGCAGGCGACCGAGGCCGGATCGCCCGAGCCCTGGCTGCGTGTCACGGTCCGCGGGCGCGACATCGTCGCCGAGGGCGAGGCGCCGGGGCCGGCCGCGCGCGCGGCGGCGCTCGCCCGGCTGGAGGCGCTGGCCGAGCCGCGCCGGATCGTGCCTGAGATCGGGCTGATCGAGACCGCCGCGCCCTTCGCCTGGAGCGCCACCCGGACCGCCCCCGACCGCATCGCGTTCTCCGGCAGCCGCCCGGCGGAGATCGGCCGCGCCGCCTTGCGGACGCGCCTGGCCGCCGAGATCCCCGACGAGACGGCGATCGACGACGCGGCCCATGCCGCCCGCGGCGCGCCGCCCGACTTCCCCGCGGCGGCGGCCTACGCGGTCGCGCGCCTGCGCAACCTCGCGCCGGGCGCCATCGCCACGGTGACGGACATGGCGATCGCCGTTTCGGGCGAGGCGGTGGACGTCGCCGCCTACGACGCGCTGCGCGCCGCGCTCGCCGAGCCGCCGCCGGGCTACACGCTCGGCCGGGTCGACGTCCTGCCGGCGCGGATCGACGACTTCACCATGGCCGTGTCGCGAAACCCCGGCGGCGGGGTGGTGCTCACCGGCTCGGTGGTCTCGGAGGCGGCGCGGGCCGAGATCGGGCGGCTGGCCGCGGAGATCGCCGACGGCGTCGCGGTCGAGGACCAGATGCGCACCGCCCGCGGCCTCGCCAAGGACATCGAGCCGGACGCGCTGGCCCGGTTCCTGGTCCGCCTCGTCGGGCTGATGCAGAGCGGCGGCGCCCGCTTCGACGGCGCCCGGGTGTCGGTCGCGGGCGACGCCGTCGACGGCCAGGCCGTCGGGGAGATCGAGACGGTGATGCGCGACGCCAGGCCTCCCGGGGTCGGAGCCGGCGCGGTGGCGCTCACGGTGAAGCCGCTCTCGCCCTACCGCGTCGCGATCCGGCGCGAGGCCGACAGCGTCAGCCTGTCCGGCCACCTCCCCGATACGGAAGCGCGCGACCGGCTGCTCGCGGTGGTGAAGCCGCGCTTCTTCCGCGAGCGCATCCTCGACCGCACCCGCATCGCCGACGGCGCGCCGCCGGACCTCGCCGCCGCCCTGTCCGCCGCGGTGCCGGTGCTGGCGAGCCTGTCGAGCGGCGAGGTCGCGGTCGCCGACCGCACGCTGACGCTCTCGGGCGAGAGCCTGTATCGCGAGGCCGCGGGACGGGTCGCCCGGACACTGCCGGCCGCGATGCCGCCGGGCTGGAGCGCCACCGTCGCGGTGGTGCCGAAGACCCCCGTGCCGACGCGCGATCCCGAGGCCTGCCGCGCCGAGGCGACGGCGCTCGTCGGCGGAACCAGCCTGCGCTTCCCGCCCGGCTCGGGCGCGCTCGCGCCGATCTTCTATCCGGTGCTCGATCGTCTCGCCGATCTCGCCAAAACCTGCCCCGCGCTGCGCATCGCGGTCGCCGGCCACGGCGATCCGGCCAAGCCCGCGCCCGCTCCGCCCGAGGCGAAGGTCGCCGACGCGTCCGGGGCGCAGGCAGGGGCCAAGCCCGATCCGGCCAAGAGCGACGCGGCGAAGCCCGACGCCAAGGCATCGGACAAGAAGGCCGCGCCGGCGTCCAAGGACGCCAAGCCTGCCAAGGATGCCAAGCCGAAGGACGCCAAGCCGAAGGACGCGAAGCCCAGGGAGGCGGCCGAAGCGCCCGAGCCCGACCTGGCGCGGCTGCGCGCCGGGGTGGTCGTCGAGTACCTGCTCCAGGCCGGCGCCGGCGTCGATCAGCTCAGCATCGCGGACAAACCTTCGGACCGGCCGGGCATCGCCTTCGCCGTGCTGCCCTGACCGTCAAGAGGCCGTTCGCCCGTGATGCTTCTCCTCGCCGGCCTGTGGCCGGGATCGCTCGCCGCCCTGGTGCTCGGGCTCGGCGTCGGCCGGCTCGCCGGGTCGCCTTCCGGCCCCGCGATTCCCGCGGCGCTCGGGATCGCGACCCTGGTGCTGGCCGGCATCGCCCTCGCGGGGATCGTGCCCGGCGTCGCCGGGTTCTGGCTCGAAAGCGCGGTCGCGATGCTGGCGCCCTACCTCGCCGGCTGCGCGCTCGGCGGGCTCGCCCGACGCCTCGCGGGGGTGCGACCGAGCGAGCCCCCCACAACCTGAAGCTGGCGCGGAACCGAGGCGCCCCGGTCCGGCGTTGCCCCTCCAGAGAGAGCCTTCGGGCTCACCGGAGACACGCAACGGACCCCAAACCATGAGACTCGATCGCTCCGCCCGCCGTCGCCTCACCCTGCGCCCGCGCGCCGGCCTCGCCGCCACCGCGCTCCTCGCCGCCGGCCTCGCCGGCTCCGGTGCACTCGCAATGCTCGGCGACTTCGTCGAGCCGGCGCGCGCGCAGTCGGCGGCCAACCGCATCGACCAGCCCACCGCCGCGACCCTGCCGGACGCCGAAGGGCGGCCGAACGGGACCGTCCCCTCGGCCCGCGCCCTCGCGCCCGGCACCGACGTGATGGACACGGGCACCGTCGGCGCCGCGCGGGTGAACCCGAAAGAGCACCTGCCCGACGCCACGCGCTCCGCCCGCTAGGCACGACGCAACCTCGGCCCGGCCCCCGCCGTTGATCGGCGGGGGCTTTTTCGTGCGCTCCGTCCACCCTGATTGAAGGAAACCACCATGGGTCTGCTCGATTCGGTGATCGGCGGCGTGCTCGGGCAGGTGCTCGGCGGCGGACGTGGCGGCAACCCAGGCGGCGCGGCCGGTGGCGCGATGTCGCCGATCGTGAAGGCGCTGCTGATGCTGTTGCTCGCCAAGGGCGCGAGCGGCGGCTTGGGCGGCGCCCTCGGCGACGTGTTCGGCGGCGGCCAGCGCCGGCCGGAGCCCGGCCCCGACACCGAGCGCTCCGGCGGCGCCGGTCCCTACGGCCGCGATCCCGGCCACTCCGCCGACGATTCCGCCCAGGATCCCGGCGACATCGGCGGCTTCGACCAGGAGGGCGGCCGCCGCGACGCGCCGCTGCCGCCCGGCGATTTCAGCGATCTCTCCGGCATGCTCGACGGCCCCGGCGACCGAGCCAATGTTCCTCAATCAGGAAATGTTTCACATGAAACATCGGGCGAGACCGGCGGGCTCGACGGCCTCGTCGACCGCTTCCGCCAGGGCGGCCTCGGCGACGTGATCGACTCGTGGATCGGCCACGGCAGCAACCGCAGCATCGAGCCCCACGACCTCGCCCGCGCGCTCGGCCCCGACACCCTCGGCGCGCTCCAGAGCCAGACCGGGATGGACCGGGACTCGCTGCTGTCGCAGCTGTCTCAGGTGTTGCCGGAGGTGGTGCACGGGCTCACGCCGCAGGGGCGCGTGCCGGATGCGGGGGAGCGGCGGGGGTGGTGAGCGTTTTTAAATAAGAAGATCCTATTCAGTATTTATTGTTGAAAGTCGCTTAACAAAAGAAGATCCGTCGAACCCCGAATACGAAGCGACGCATGAAATGCTGGATTTAAAACAAGTAAAGGATCTTCGAGTTTTTCTACTATTATGTTCATCTTCGTCATGTCATATCCAAGATTATATATGTACAAGTCCTGATGGCCACCCCTGCGGATACCAAAAAATCCATAGTACAAAAGATGATTAACAATTTGTAGGCTTTTTTCGTTAGTTAGCTTGTGCTTCGCGAACATCGAGATAACTTCAGTTTTTCTATGAACTTCGTTCTCTTCAAAAAATCGATACAAAATTTTATCTGCATCAACTTCAATATCAATAAGCTCGCGGTTTGCATCAGCGAGGACGTCATTGGAGTATGCTTCTAGGCCTTTGATAATGTCGTCACGTAGAATCGAATCATGGCCCATATTGACAGCAATGCCACGGCACAACGAGAAAGCTTTCAATAGATTTCTCGGTCTCATAAGGCATCGATCTATTATATAGTTTGATGTTTCCTCTCCTGATATATGGGATATACACAGAACCGACCAGATGTCTGAAAACGTCTTATCCTTAGAAAAATCATTCTGAACAAATCTTTTTCTCATCATTTCTCTGAGAAGATCTCGGTCTTGCCAATCCAGGGAAGCTCGAAGTTCCTTACCGAAATCAGAAGATCTTCTTACAAGCAATTCGTATATATCGTTTCGGATGAAGACAATAGCGCTGATTAAAACTGCCTTTTTGGAAAGTTCGCGTTGTATTTTTCGGTTTGCGTCAATCAAACACCTCAACATTAAAACGTCGGTTTTGGATACGCCATCAGATGCCCAGCCTTTATCTAAGTTATCGAGCAATATCCAAATCGAATCTTTCTGCAGTAAGTATTGAGTGACCTTTTCCCTCAACTGTCTTATGTCACTGAGATATATCAACTGAGTTATCTGTGAATTACTCAGCTTGAAATCCGATGAGCCTGCATCGGACAGCTTTATTTCATGAAATTTCTCGGCAATTGATTCAGATAAAATCGAAAGTCTTTCTGAGAAATCAGCTGCTTCGCCTAAACTATCTGATCCAAAGCTGCTTTCTAGATCATCATATAGCCGCTTCAGCTTGACATCCCGATAGTGGAACTTCTTGTCTTTCTCAAGTATTTTATAGCAAATTTCCATCAAAATAATGTATTCCCAGAGTGCTGTTATCAAATGACTCTGGGCCCCTTCTGCAAGATAACTTAGAACATCATCTTTCAGTTTAAGTAGTTGGAAGGCTTCGGGGTGTAGATCAACAACTATGTTTTTGTTGTTCTGACTAAAGCGAGATACAAGCTGCAAAAATAGAGCTGTCTTTCCAGTTCTTTTGCGTCCGACAATCAAATTGACTTCACCACGCATTGCGCGGTGAAATTCATCAGTTCGCAAGTAGTATTGCGAGAGTGTAGAGTCTTCGTTTTCTGCCATTGGATCGCCGAGGCGCAGATCCGCTAGAAAGTTTTTGTTTTCTATTTCTTCTCTGACGGCACTTCCTTTGAGTTCGTAAACCTCAAAAGCAAAATCGTGTACGAACTCATCGATTTGAGTAAAATTTCGATACGTCTGAACAAAGTCACGAACATCGAGAGGGGCAGGCCCTCCGTCATTCTGGATAAGGAGCAATTTTTTTCCTAGACCATAAGCTAGGCCAGCGACGAAGGCCGCTCTAATATTGTGGATATCGGCGTCTTTCTCATCAGAAGAGAGAATGGGTACTATCACTCCAAGAGATTTGCTTACCTGCTCCATCGCGAATGGAGCGGACAATCTCATGTCCTCAAAGGGATTGAAACTACGAAATTTAAGTCGAGCTTTCTTAACTCTTCCGACTAAACGCATCATTGCGTCGGTTCGAGTCGGAGGCTCTAATATAAACACCGGAATATTTTGGTCTAATGCTTTTGTAAATTTTAACGCAGGAGTGCGCCTCGCTCTATGACTACATCTAAAAGTTGAGACGAATTTTGATATTCAAGATAGCCCAGGGTGTCAAAGATACCAATTTGAGAAAAATGTATACTTCTCTTTATCTATTCCACTATTCATAGTCAGAATGACGGGCTTGGATTTTGCAATAGCATAACCAATTTCAAATGTGACATTGAAATTTGTGATTGTTATGTCTGCAACTAGATGCTGACTTGCATCAATATGCTCAAGGATAGGTGATATTAAGGGTTGACCGACGATCTCGTTCTCTTCCCAAAGCCGCAAATGGAATGGGTCGTTGATTTCCTTCAAGTCGACTGCTGCTAAATTAAAACAATCAGATATAATGCGAGGCTTTGATGGATACGCCGCAAACGAATTGATCAAGCTCGCCATTATTTACCTCAGATGGCGGACCAAGCCAATCCGCTTCTGTAGGTATGTTATTCAACTTTAGGTCGCTGTAAAGGATCAAACCCGCCGCATCACCAAGCTCGCATTCGTCCCGCCAAACCCGAACGAATTCGACAGCGCGATGTCCACCCGCCGGCGCTTGGCCTCGTGCGGGACTAGATCGAGGGCGGTCTCGACGCTTGGGTCGTCGAGGTTGAGGGTCGGGGGGATGACGCCGTCGCGGATGGTCAGGATCGAGAAGATCGCCTCGATCGCGCCGGCGGCGCCGAGAAGGTGGCCGACGGCCGACTTGGTCGAGGACATCGCGACGCCCTCGGCGGAGGCGCCGAGCAGGCGCTCGACGGCGCGCAGCTCGAGCTCGTCGCCCATCGGCGTCGAGGTGCCGTGGGCGTTGATGTAGTCGATCGCGCCCGGGTCGATGCCGGCCCGCTTCACGGCCGCCGTCATGCAGCGGAAGGCGCCGTCGCCGTCCGGCGAGGGGGAGGTGATGTGGTAGGCATCGCCCGACATGCCGTAGCCGACCACCTCGGCGTAGATCTTGGCGCCGCGGGCCTTGGCGTGCTCGTACTCCTCGAGCACCACCACGCCGGCGCCTTCGCCCATCACGAAGCCGTCGCGGGCCTTGTCGTAGGGGCGCGAGGCCTTGGTCGGGGTGTCGTTGAAGCCGGTCGACAGCGCACGGCAGGCGGCAAAGCCCGCGATCGACAGCCGGTCGACCGGCGATTCGGCGCCGCCCGCGACCATCACGTCGGCGTCGCCCAGCATGATCAGGCGGGCGGCGTCCCCGATCGCGTGCGTGCCGGTGGAGCAGGCGGTGACGACGGCGCTGTTCGGACCTTTCAGCCCGTGCGCGATCGAGACCTGGCCCGAGGCCATGTTGATGATGCGGCCGGGGATGAAGAACGGCGAGATCCGCCGCGGGCCCTTGTCCTTCAGGGTCACCGAGGCGTCGTAGATGCCGCCGATGCCGCCGATGCCGGAGCCGATCATCACGCCGGTGGCGCACTGGTCCTCGTAGCTCGTCGGGTGCCAGCCGGCATCGTCGAGCGCTTGGCCCGCGGCGGCCATCGCGAAGACGATGAACGGGTCGACCTTGCGCTGCTCCTTCGGCTCCATCCACGCGTCGGGATCGAAGGTGCCGTCGCTGCCGTCGCCCAGCGGCACCGTGCAGGCGATGCGGCAGGCGAGGTCGGAGGTCTCGAAGGTGGTGATCGGCCCGGCGCCGCTGTCGCCGGCGATCAGCCGGCTCCAGGTGTGCTCGACTCCGCTGCCGAGCGGCGTGACCATCCCCAGACCCGTAACCACCACCCGCCGCATCGCGCTATCCCGAACCCGTTCCGCTTGAACAACGACAGCGGCGCGTCGGGTGTTTCCACCCCGCCCGCGCCGCGTCGACCCGAAGGACGTTTTGGCCGATCAGGCGGCCGAGTTCTTCTCCAGGAACTTCACCGCATCGCCGACCGTCTGGATGGTCTCGGCGGCGTCGTCCGGAATCTCGACGTTGAACTCTTCCTCGAACGCCATCACCAGCTCGACGGTGTCGAGGCTGTCGGCACCGAGGTCGTCGATGAAGTTGGCGCCCTCGACCACCTTCTCGGGCTCGACGCCCAGGTGCTCGACGACGATCTTCTTCACGCGCTCAGCGATATCGCTCATCGTTGCTGGTCCTCGGTCTTCACGTTACGTGGGTGAAAGGAATGGCGCCGTTGCCGCCGTGGCCCTTGCTTCGGGCCGGTCCTGTTTCGAGCGGCTGGTGACCGAACGCGCTGGGTCCTGAAATCCTGTTGGCCTTGGACTCGGAACCCGCCGAACCGTCAACCCCTTGCACGGCAGCCGGGGTGTTAACACAGGGTTTCGGCGCTGGCGAGGCCCGGTTCACGAACCGTTCATCGGTGTGCTCCGGGCGCCGATTCCGCCGCGTTTTCCGCGGGATGGCCGGGCCGCGCGCCCCGGCGTCACACCATCGCCATGCCGCCGTTGACGTGCAGCGTCTGGCCGGTGACGTAGGCCGCTTCCGCCGAGGCGAGGTAGACCACGGCGGCGGCCACCTCCGCACCCTCGCCGAGGCGCCCGGCCGGCACCCGGCCGAGGATGCCCTCGCGCTGCTTCTCGTTGAGCACGTCGGTCATCGGCGAGGCGATGAAGCCGGGGCTGACGCAGTTCACGGTGACGTTGCGCGAGGCGACCTCCGCCGCCAGCGCCTTGGTCAGCCCGACGAGCCCGGCCTTGGCCGCCGCGTAGTTGCCCTGGCCGGGGTTGCCGGTGGTGCCGACCACCGAGCCGATGTTGACGATGCGCCCGGCCCGCCGCCGCATCATCCCCCGCACCGCCGCCCGCGACAGGCGGAACGCGGCGGTGAGGTTGACGGCGATGACCTGGTCCCACTCCTCGTCCTTCATCCGCACGAAGATGTTGTCCCGGGTGATGCCGGCGTTGTTGACCAGGATGTCGAGCCCGCCGAGCGCGGCCTCCGCCGCCGGCACCAGCGCCTCGACGGCGGCCGTGTCGGACAGGTTCGTCGGCAGCACGTGCGCGCGCGCGCCGAGCTCGCCCGCCAGCGCCTCCAGCGCCTCGGCGCGGGTGCCCGACAGGGCCACCGCGGCCCCCTGCGCATGCAGCGCCCGCGCGATGGCGCCGCCGAGTCCGCCGGTGGCGCCGGTGACGAGGGCTTTCTTGCCGGTGAGATCGAACATGGGGATCACCTCATCTGTGGGTGTCGAAGTCTTGGTATCGGCTCCGCGCGTCTCCCTCCCCCCTCTGCGGGGGAGGGTGGCCCCCGCGTCAGCGGGGGTCGGGGGAGGGGAGCGCCGTATCCGAAGGCGTCGCTCCCCGCCTCCGATCCGCTTCGCGGGCCACCTTCTCCCGCAGAGGGGAGAAGGAAGGCGCGCGCGGGCCTCGATCACGCCACGGAGAACGCGGCGACGTCGTCCGGCGTCCCGACCGGCACCGCCGCGGCACCGGCCGCGATGCGCTTGACGAGGCCCGACAGAACCTTGCCGGAGCCGATCTCGGAGAACGCGTCGACGCCCGCCGCCGCCATGGCCGCGATGCTCTCGCGCCAGCGCACGGTTCCGGTCACCTGCGCCACGAGGTTTCGGCGAATCGCATCGGGATCCGAGACCGGCGCCGCGAGCACGTTGGCGTAGAGCGGCACCGCCGGCGGGTTGAGCGTGACCGCGTCGAGCGCCGCCCGCATCGCCTCGGCGGCGGGCTGCATCAGGCGGCAGTGAAACGGCGCCGAGACGTTGAGCATCACCGCGCGCTTGATCCCGCGCGCCTGCGCGAGCGCCACGGCGCGCTCGACCGCGGCCCGGTCGCCCGAGAGAACGACCTGGCCAGCGCCGTTGTCGTTGGCGACGTCGCAGACCGCGCCCTCGGCCGCCTCCGCCGCGATCGCCGCGGCGGTCTCGACCTCGGCGCCGATCAGCGCCGCCATGGCGCCGTCGCCGGGGGCGACCGCCGCCTGCATCGCCTCGCCGCGGATGCGCAGCAGCCGCGCGGTGTCGGCGATCGTGAGGCTGCCGGCGGCGGCGAGGGCGGAATATTCCCCGAGCGAATGCCCGGCGACGAAGGCGACGTCGCGCGCGAGATCGAGCCCGCGCTCGGCCTCCAGCACCCGCAGCACCGCGAGGCTCGCGGCCATCAGCGCCGGCTGCGCGTTGGCGGTCAGCGTCAGCGCGTCGAGCGGGCCCTCGAACATCACGCGGGAGAGCGGCTGGCCCAGGGCGTCGTCGACCTCGGCGAACACGGCGCGCGCCTGCGGGAAGGCCTCGGCCAGCGCCTTGCCCATGCCGACGGCCTGGCTGCCCTGGCCCGGAAAGATGAGTGCCCGCACGGTCGCTCCGTCGCCTAACCCATTGTCGGAAAGGGCGGCGCAGTCGCACCACCCGCCGCGGGTGTCAACAATGCAGCGCACAAACCGGGCCTGCGCCCCGGAGCGTCGCGGCTCGGCGATTCGTGCCGTCGGCGGCACGGTCTCGCGGGATGCACGACGCAATAAACCGCTGTGCTTGTTGCCAAACCGCAACCGGTGTATGAGCCGGCACCGCCCGACATCCCCGTATCCGCTGGAAGGAGCCGCCGCGCATGGCTCGCGTCACCGTCGAAGATTGCATCGAGAAGGTCGAGAACCGGTTCGAGCTGGTCCTGCTCGCGAGCCACCGCGCGCGTCTCCTCGCCGCCGGCGCGCCGCTCACCGTGGACCGCGACCGCGACAAGAACCCGGTCGTGGCGCTCCGCGAGATCGGCGACGAGACCATCACCGCCGACGACCTCAAGGAACAGCTGATCCACTCGATGCAGAAGTACGTCGAGGTCGACGAGCCGGAGGCCGAGGCCGTGCCGCTGCTGTCGAGCTCGCCCACCGCCGCCGCCGTCTCGCCGACCGCCGCGAGCGACGATTCCGCGCCGCAGTTCGACCGCATGAGCGAGGAGGACCTGCTCCGCGGCCTCGAGAATCTGGCGCCGCCCGTCGAGACCGACGACGAGGGCGAGTAGCCTCCGGCGTCGTCGCCGGACTTCGGACTTTCACGGGCCCGGCGGAGACGCCGGGCCTTTTGCTTGCGCGCCGCCTCGGCTTTCTCGGGCTGCGACGCATTCGGGGCTGGCGCGCGGCCGCGGCTTGCGTGAGACTTGCGCCTCCTCGTGATCGGAAAGGGTCTCCCGGCGGATGATGCGCCAGTACGAACTCGTCGAGCGGGTGAAGCGCTACAACCCCGCGACGAACGAGGCGCTGCTCAACCGTGCCTACGTCTACGCCATGCGCGCGCACGGCACGCAGAAGCGGGCGTCCGGCGACCCGTTCTTCGCCCATCCCCTCGAGGTCGCGGCGATCCTCACCGATCTGCGCCTCGACGACGCGACCATCGTCGCGGCGGTGCTGCACGACACCGTCGAGGATACGGCGGCGACGCTTGACGAGATCCGCGAGCTGTTCAGCCCCGAGATCGGCGCGCTGGTCGACGGCCTGACCAAGCTCAAGCGCCTCGACCTCGTCTCGAAGCGCGCGGCGCAGGGCGAGAATTTCCGCAAGCTGCTGCTCGCCGTGGCGGCGGACGTGCGCGTGCTGCTGGTCAAGCTCGCCGACCGCCTGCACAACATGCGCACGCTCCAGCACATGCGCGCCGACAAGCGCGAGCGGATCGCGCAGGAGACGCTGGACATCTACGCGCCGCTGGCCGGCCGCATGGGCATGCAGGAGCTGCGCGAGGAGCTGGAGGACCTGTCCTTCCGCAACCTCAAGCCGGAGATCTACGCCACCGTCACGCGGCGGCTCTCCGACCTCACCGCGAAGACCGAGAGCCTGGTCGACACCATCGAGCGCGACCTCACCGCAAAACTCTCCGCCCGCGGGATCGAGGCCGCCGTCACTGGCCGCCAGAAGCGGCCGTTCTCGATCTGGTCGAAGATGGAGCGCAAATCCGTCGCCTTCGAGCAGCTCTCGGACGTGTTCGGTTTCCGCGTCGTCGTCGAGACGCTGGACGATTGCTACGCGGCGCTCGGCGTCGTCCACACCACCTGGCCGATGGTGCCGGGGCGCTACAAGGACTACATCTCGACACCGAAGCAGAACGACTACCGCTCGATCCACACCACGGTGATCGGCCCGAAGAGCCAGCGCGTCGAGCTGCAGATCCGCACCCGGGCGATGGACGACATCGCCGAGTACGGCATCGCCGCGCACGCGCATTACAAGGAGGCCGGCAAGCTGCCGGCCGGCCGCGAGCCGGAGGGCGGCGTCGCCCCGCGGCTGGCGGCCGAGAGCGGCGCCTACCAGTGGCTGCGCCGCACGATCGAGCTGCTGGCCGAGGGCGACAGCCCCGAGGAGTTCCTCGAGCACACCAAGCTCGAGCTGTTCCAGGACCAGGTGTTCTGCTTCACGCCGAAGGGCCGGCTCATCGCCCTGCCGCGCGGCGCCACGCCGATCGACTTCGCCTACGCGGTGCACACCGACGTCGGCAACTCGGCGGTCGGCGCCAAGATCAACGGCCGGATGGCGCCGCTGCTGCACGAGCTCGCCAACGGCGACGAGGTCGAGATCTCGCGCTCGGACGGCGCCGCGCCGCCGGCCGCCTGGGAATCGCTCGTCGTCACCGGCAAGGCCCGCGCCGCGATCCGGCGCGCGACCCGCTCGGCGGTGCGTCGGCAATATGCCGGCCTCGGGCGCCAGATCCTCGACCGGGCGTTCGAGCGCGCGGGCAAGAGCTTCACCGACGACAAGCTGCGCGGCGCGCTCCCGCGCCTCGCCCGCGCCTCGGCCGAGGACGTGTTCGCGGCGGTGGGGCGCGGCGAGATGTTCTCGGGCGACGTCGTGCGCGGCGTCTACCCAGACTACAAGGACGAGCGGAAATCGGGCCCGGCCGGGGTGCTGCAACCGGTGGTCAACGGCGCCGGCCGCCTGATCCGGTCGAAGGACCAGACCATGCGCCTGACCTTCCCGGGCGGCGGCGCGGCGGACGGAACCGACGCGATCCCGATCCGCGGCCTCGCCGGCGACCTGCCCGTGAGCTTCGCCCCGGACGGCGGCGCGGTGCCCGGCGACCGCATCGTCGGCATCCTGACGCCCGGCGTCGGCGTGACGATCTACCCGATCCAGTCGGCGGCCCTGGCCGCGTTCGACAACGAGCCCGAGCGCTGGCTCGACGTGCGCTGGGACATCGAGGCGGACGCCACCGAGCGCTTCCCCGCGCGGCTCGCCACGCAATCGATCAACGAGCCCGGCGTGCTGGCGCAGATCGCACAGGTGATCGCCGACCACGACGGCAACATCGACAACCTCTCGATGAAGCGCCGCACCCAGGACTTCACCGACATCGTGATCGACCTCTCGGTCTGGGACCTGCAGCATCTGAACGCGATCATCGCGGAGCTGCGCGGCAAGCGGACGGTGAGCCGGGTCGACCGGGTGAACGGGTAGGGCGCCTCGGCGCGAGGACGTGGACGACGACTCGCGGCTTGCCACACCAGCTCGCCGCACCCTGGAGGCCATGCCCGCGGTGCCCGTGCTCTTGGTCGAACGATGCTTCACGCCGGGCCCGGTCGACGCCATCGCGGAGCGCTTTTCCCGGTCCGGGCGGGTGAGCCCGGACTTGTGGCGATGCCGCTCTCGGATCGCGTGGCCGCAGCACGAACCCGATCGCGCCGCCTGAAGCACGCTCGGGACGATGGATCCAGTCCCGACCGGATCATCCCTGAAGAATGCACCGTTCAGTTTCGTAAGATCGCCGGAATGGCGCTCGCGGTGATCGGCGCGAAGCGGCAAAGCTCATCGGCGAGATCGGCACCCCGGCGCTCGACCCGATGCTCGAAACCGTTCTGTCGCGCCTTTCCATCCTTCGGGGAGCCGGCCTTCTGGACGCGGTCCTCGACCCGGCATCGATCGGCATCCACCCGATCGACTATCGTTCGCGAAATGAGCGCCCTCGACACGCCTCCGAAATTGGTAGAGGATCGTATTCGCTCGACGATGTATTGTATATCGTCCGATTCGCATGCAATCACCCGAGGAGGCGCCCATGCTACGCAGCCTGTGTGCGGTCGCGCTGCTGTCGATCCCGGCGACCGCCGACGCCATCGAGCCGTCGGAGGTGTACGGCACCTGGAAGCTTGTCAGCAGCGTGACGCGCTTCATCGATACCGGCGAGGAGCGCAACACCCTCGGGTCGAAGCCGGTCGGTTACATCACCTACTCGCCCGACGGGCGCATGATGACGGTTGCCGTGAGCAACGAGCGGCCGAATGTCGAGAAGGCGACCAATCTGACCGATGCCGATCGCGCGAAACTGTTCCGGACGATGTGGGCCTATGCGGGAACGTTCAACTTGAACGGCAACGCCATCACCCACCACGTCGATGCATCGTGGAACGAATTCTGGAGCGGCCAAGACTTCATACGGGATATCGTGGCTCGGGATGGTCGGCTGATCTACACGACGAAGCCGCAGATGTCGGTCCAGGAGGGGAAGATGGAGGTGCTCACGATCGTCTGGGAGAAGGTCAGATAGTTTTCTTGCTGCGTACTCGACACGCTGCTCGGCGAGGCATGGCGCATGTCGAAGGATCGAGAGCGACCCCTCTGCGACTCAGCCTGCATTGGTGCCGCTCGTTGCCCGAAGACGTTTCGGACACGGTCGAGAATGGCATGCGCCACGTACTTCGCCGTATCGCATGATCCATCATATTCTTTGGATGTTTCGATTGCGAAGTCGATTGTTGTTCGAGGAAATATTGCAGATACGGACAGTCGTTTGATCGACCGCAGATACGTATATAGACGTGTCTGACCGCCATCTTTTATAAGAGGGTTTGGCGATAATTTACGTCCGTAAAAAAAATCATGCACCTCAGCAAGGAGGACGTCCAATGTTGAAGAAGACAGTGGTATCCGCTGCCGTTGCAACGATGATCGCCGGGACGGTGGCTGCTCGCGCCATGCCGATGAACGGCACGTTCTGGGTTCACTACGACAAGCAGAGTCCGCAACCGACGGGTCCTGACCGCGTGCAGATCGACGAGAGCGGTTCGGGCGTCAACAGGAGCCCGGGTCAGCCGCTCGACAACGCGCAGGTCACGCTCGAGGACAGCGTGACGCTCGTGAAAGGTCAGGGGCCGGTGAAGGGTAGGATTACCCTGACGACGCCGGACGGTTCGGTGACCAGTACGCTGCAAGGAAAGGTGACGACCGATCCGCAGGGGCGCCTCATGGCCGTCGGAAGCTCGAAGGTCGTCGAGGCGACGGGCGCGTTCGTGGGCATGAAGGGGAACGGGAATTTCACGACCACCTTCTCCTCGCCGACGGATCAGGTCACCCAATGGCAGGGGAACTTCAAGCCGCCCGCCGGCATGGCGTCCAACCGCTGACGTCGGCGACGCCGGCCCGTCCGCTGCCCCGCGGGCGGGTTTTTCGGGTTCCGAATGCGAGCCGGGACACGAACGCCTTCCTCTTCCCCTTCCGCTTGCCTCCACCTGCTCCCGCTGCCACAAGCGCACCATTCGCCATCACCCCGCGAGGAGCCGTGCGCATGAGTCCGGATGAGGTTCTCGCGGAGTTCCGCGATGCGGGCGCGCTGCTCGAAGGCCACTTCATCCTGAGCTCCGGCCTGCGCTCGGCGGTCTTCCTGCAGAAGATGGCGATCTTTTCCGAGCCGCCGCGCACCGAGCGCCTGTGCAGGGCGCTCGCCGCCGTGATCACGGCGCGCTTCGGCCAGGTCGACATCGTCGTCTCGCCGGCGATCGGCGGCATCGTGCCCGGCTACGAGACCGCCCGGCACCTCGGGGCGCGGGCGATCTTCGTCGAGCGCGATCCCGGCGGCCCGTTCACCCTGCGGCGCGGCTTCAGCATCCCGGCCGGCCAGCGCGCGGTGATCGTCGAGGACATCGTCACGACCGGGCTGTCCGCGCGCGAATGCCTCGCCTCGCTGCGGGGCGAGCCCGGCGAGATCGTCGGCGCCGCCTGCCTGATCGACCGCTCGGGCGGCCGCGGCGAGATCGGCCTGCCTTTGCTCTCGCTCGTCACCCTCGACATCCCGGCCTATCCCCCCGACGCGCTGCCGCCCGAGCTGGCCGCATTGCCGCCGGTGAAGCCGGGCAGCCGCGCCATGCCGAAGGCCTGAGCGCCGGCCGACGGGCTCACGCGCGTTTGATCGTCCCGGCAGCAGATGTTTCGCTGTTGTTGCGGGGCGAATGAGAAAAAGATCGACGAGGTTGTGTCGACCGATCGTCGAAAGGACGTTTTTCGTCGAAGGTTGACACATTCCATCGTGCGCTTCACACATGCCGTACGGTCACTATTGCGCACCGGCGCCGGCGATTTTTGGAACAAGCAGCGTCCACTGTCCTCTGTTGGGCCGACTTTGCACCCGTAACCTTGATGCGTGTCGTCCACCTGCTTTTCCGCGGGCGGTACGTGCCATGATTGTTTTGGTTATATTTTAGAAATGGATCGTGCCATGAGTGCACTACAGCGCAGCGCCCTGTTCATCGACGGCGCCAACCTCTACGCGACGACGAAGGCCCTCGGCTTCGACATAGACTACAAGCGGCTTCTGAAAGAATTCCAGTCCCGCGACAACATGATTCGGGCGTTCTACTACACCGCGATGATCGAGGATCAGGAGTATTCCTCGATCCGTCCGCTGATCGACTGGCTCGACTACAACGGCTACCGCGTCGTCACCAAGCCCGCCAAGGAGTTCACCGACTCGCTCGGCCGCCGCAAGGTCAAGGGCAACATGGACATCGAGCTTGCGATCGATGCGCTCGAGCTGAGCCAGTACATCGACCACATGGTGCTGTTCTCCGGCGACGGCGATTTCCGCTCGCTGGTCGAGGCGATGCAGCGCCGCGGCGTGAAGGTCACGGTAGTCTCCACCATCCAGACCCAGCCGGCGATGATCTCCGACGACCTGCGCCGCCAGGCCGACGAGTTCGTCGACCTCGTGCAGCTGATCGGCAAGGTCGGGCGAGACCCCGGCGAGCGGCAGGCTCGCCCGGCCGGCGACCGGACGCGCGACTATGCCGAGCGGCCCGCCCGCGCCAACCCGGGCCTGGAAAGCCGCTACGGCATCCGTCAGGGCGCGAACGGAGCGCCGGACGCCCCCGCCGAGGATTAGGCCTTCGCGGTTCCCTCCCCATCGAGCCAGGCCAGGATGTCGGCCGCGCTGCGATCGGGTGGGAACACCGGGTAGAACACCTTCGTCACGACGCCGTCGTCGACGACGAGGCTGAGCCTGCACAGCAGGATGGTACCGGCCGCCTCGAAGGTCGGCAGCCGCACCGCCATCGCGAAGGCACGCGAGGCTTCCGACAGCAGCGTGAACGGCAGCTGCAGGCGCGTCGCCGCCTCGCGCTGGTAGGCGCCCGTCTGCGTCGAGAGCCCGTGCACCTGCGCGACGCCGCGGGCCTTCAGGTCGTCATGGAGATCGCGGAAGCCGCACGCTTGCGGCGTGCAGCCGCGTGCACCGGGAATCGCGTCCCAGTCCGCCATCAGGTTCGGCTGTCCCGGCGCGCCGGTTCGCGGATAGGCGAAGACCACCGTCCGCCCGGCGAGCTTCGCCAGCGAGACGCGGGTGCCGTCGGTCGCCGCGAGCGACACGTCCGGCAGCCTCATCCCGGTCAGGTGCGCCGCCGCACCGTCGTCGATCGGGTCGGGGAGGTCGGCGGGCAGGGCGAGGTTCGGGTCCATGGCGCGGCTCCGGTTCGAGCAGGCAGTCTGGCGAGACGGGCATCGCGCACGCCATCTCTCGTTCCCGCCTCAAAATCTGCTTTCTTAATCGAACATCCGCGCGTCGCTTCCCTCCCCCCCCTGCGGGGGAGGGTGGGCCTCGCGTCAGCGAGGGTCGGGAGAGGGGAGCGCCGTATCCGGCATCGTCGCTCCCCTCTCCCGACCCGCTTCGCGGGCCACCCTCCCCCGCAGAGGGGGGAGGGAAGGCGTGCTCTCTGACTCTCGCAGCCCGGCCCGGGCATCGTCGCGCCGACCCGCGCGGCCGTCCGGGAGCTACCCCCGGTCGCGCATGATCCGGGCGCGGTCGCGCTGCCAGTCGCGCTCCTTGGCGGCCTCGCGCTTGTCGTGGGCCTGCTTGCCCTTGCCGAGGCCGAGCTCGACCTTCGCGCGGCCCTTCTCGTTGAAGTAGATCTTCAGCGGCACCACCGTGTAGCCCTGGCGCTGCGTCGCGCCGATCCACTTGTCGATCTGGCGGCGGTGCATCAGTAGGCGCCGCGGGCGCTTGGTCTCGTGGTTGAAGCGGCTCGCCTGGACGTATTCCGGGATGTAGGCGTTGAACAGCATCAGGTCGCCGCCCGACGGGCCGGCATAGGCCTCGCCGATGGTCGCGCGCCCGCTGCGCAGCGATTTCACCTCGGTTCCGGTCAGCGAGATGCCGGCCTCCAGGGTGTCCTCGATCGCGTAGTGGAAGCGCGCGGCGCGGTTGTCGGCGACGATGCGCCGGTTCGGTTCGGGTTTGGGAGCCATCGGTCTCTTCGGTGCCTGGCGTCAGCCGGCCAGGAGGCCGGCATGGCGCAGGGCGGCGTCGACGATCGCCTTGGTCGCGTCCGAGACCGGCACGAGCGGCAGGCGCACGTCGGCGCTCATGTGGCCAAGGCGTTCCAGGGCGTACTTCACCGGCGAGGGGTTGGATTCGGCGAACAGCCCGACCTGGAGCGGCAGCAGCCGGTCCTGCAGCTGCAGCGCCTTGGCGAAGTCGCCCGACAGGGTCGCCTCCTGGAGGTCGGCGCAGAGCCGCGGCGCCACGTTCGACACGACCGAGATGCAGCCGTGGCCGCCATGGGCGTTGTAGCCGAGCGCGGTCGCATCTTCGCCCGAAAGCTGGATGAAACCCTCGCCCATGGCCTGCCGCTGGAGGCTGACGCGATCGATCTTGGCGGTCGCGTCCTTCACCCCGGCGATGTTCTTGAGCTCGAACAGCCGCGCCATCGTCTCGACGCTCATGTCGACGACGGAGCGCGGAGGGATGTTGTAGATGATGATCGGAATGCCGACCGCGTCGTTGACGGCCTTGAAGTGGGCGTAGAGCCCGCCCTGCGTCGGCTTGTTGTAGTACGGCGTGACCACGAGCACCGCGTCGGCGCCCGCCTTCTCGGCGTGCTGCGCCCGCTCGACCGCCTCGGCCGTGGAGTTCGATCCGGCGCCGGCGATCACCGGCACGCGGCCGCCGGCCTCGTCGATGCAGGCCTCGACCACGCGGTCGTGCTCGCTGTGCGTCAGCGTCGGGCTCTCGCCGGTGGTGCCGGTCGGCACCAGGCCGTGGCTGCCCTGCTCGATCTGCCAGGCCACGAACTTTCGGAACGCCGCCTCGTCGAAGGCGCCGTCGCGGAACGGCGTCACCAGGGCGGTCATGGAGCCCCGAAGGCGGCGCGCAGTGGTCTCGGTCATCTCGGGCGTCCCAGCCGGTCTCGTTGCCCGCTCCGGCCTGGGCCGGTGGTCCGGCGCCGCGCTGCGGGCGGCGCAGACATAGGGCTTCCACCACCCCCGCGCAAACCCTTCGCGCACGCGGTTAATGCGTTCTTAACGCTCGGCGCCGAGGCTGTCCTTTGCCGGCATCCGTCGAAACCGGATCGCAGAGAGTGACCGCATCCATGGCGTCCCTCACACGCTCGCAGATCGTTGCCCTCGGCCTCGCGCTGACCGCGGGCGTGGCGCTGGCCGCGCCGGCGGTCGACCTGCCGCGTGTCCAGGCCCCGCCCGCCTCGCAGCCGACGCCGCCGGCGAGCGACGCCACGGCGCCGGCCAGCCAGGTCGAGGGTGCCAGGACCGCGATCGATCCGGTCGCCGCCGACGCGCTCAAGCTCGATCCGAAGGCCGCCGGCGATGCCGGGGCCGCCAAGCCGCTTCCGCCCGGGCAGGCGCTCCCGGCGGGCGCCGCCGCCTACGCCTCGGCCGACCCGGACGCGCCCGTCGCCTTCCCGCTGCCCGACGCCGCCGTGACGCCGGCCGCCCCCGTGCCGGAGGTGCCGGGCCTCGGCCCGATCGCCCGCGTCGGCGACACCGACGTCGCCCAGCTGCGCCAGGCGATCGACTTCTACCGCAAGGGCAAGGTCGCCGACGGCGACCGCCTGCGCGACGGCTTCTCCGATCCGGCGGCGCGGGCGCTGCTCGAATGGGTCGCGATCCGCGCCGGCGCCGGCATCGGCTTCGAGCGCACCGTCGCCTTCACCCGCGCCAACCCGGACTGGCCGGCGGGCCCGCTTCTCCGCCGCCGCGCCGAGGAGGCGTTGCTCACCGAGCGCAGGAATCCGGCGATGGTGCGCGCCTATTTCGGTGCGACCCGGCCGGCGAGCGCGCCGGGCAAGTTCGCCCTGGCGCTGGCGTTCAAGGCGGACGGGCTCGATGCGGACGCCGCCGACCTCGTCCGCGACCTGTGGCGCTCCGAGACCTTCGGCCGCTCGCTCGAGGCCAGGGTCGCCGACGCCTTCCCGGGCGTGCTCACCCGCATCGATCACCGCTACCGCATGGAGCGTGCGCTCCTGAAGGAAGACTGGGAGGCGGCCGGCCGGGCCGCGACCTATGCCGGCGGCGCCTATGCCAGCCTGGTGCGGGCGCGCCGCGCCGTCGAGGACAAGAGCTCCGGGGCCGCGTCCGCGCTCGCCGCGGTGCCGCCGTCGCTGCGCAGCGACAGCTCCTACATCCTGTCGCGGGCGCAGTTCCTGCGCCGGGCCGACAAGCCGGCCGAGGCGGCGGCCGTGCTGGCGACCGCGCCGAGCAACCCGGACGTGCTCGTCGACGGCGACGAATGGTGGGTCGAGCGCCGCATCGTCGCGCGCAAGCTGATCGACCTCGGCGACGCCAGGACCGCCTACGCGGTGGCGAGCGCCAACCCGGCCCGCACGGTCGAGAAGCGGATCGAGGCCGAGTTCCACGCCGGCTGGATTGCGCTCCGCTTCGGCAGCGACCCGGAGGCCGCGTCCCGCCACTTCGCGCTGGCCGCCGGCATCGCCGAGACGCCGATCTCGATCGCCCGCGCCGCCTACTGGCAGGGCCGGGCGGCCGAAGCCCTCGGGCAGGCCGATGCGGCCAAGGGGTTCTACGAGACGGCGGCGCTGCAGCCGATCGCCTATTACGGGCAGCTCGCCCGGGCCAAGCTCGGCCAGACCAGCCTCGCGCTGCGCGCGCCCGCCGACCTCGACGGCCCGGCCCGCGCCGCCTTCGACGACCGCCTCTGCATCCGTGCCCTGCGCCTGCTCGGGGCCGCCTCGCTGAAGGAGCTGGCGCTTCCGCTCTACATCGACACCGCGCAGCGCCTCACCGATGCGCGCGAGGTGCAGGCCCTCGGCGACCTCGCCGTCGAGATGAAGGACGCCCGCGCCCTCGTCGCCGTCGGCAAGCTCGCGGTGCAGCGCGGCCTGCCGCTCGACGCGCACGCCTACCCCACCATCGGCATCCCGACCTACGAGGCGTTCGGCTCGGTGCCGCTGGTCGAGAAGGCGATGGTCTTCGCGATCGCGCGCCAGGAAAGCCAGTTCGACCCGCGGGCGCAGTCCGGCGTCGGCGCGCGCGGCCTGATGCAGATGATGCCGGCCACCGCCCAGCGCACCGCGCGACGCGTCTCGGCCGCCTACGACCCGGACCGGCTCGGCACCGACGCGATCTACAGCGCGCGCCTCGGCCAGGCCCATCTCGGCGAGCTGATGGAGGATTGGCGCGGCTCCTACATCCTCGCCTTCGCCTCCTACAACGCCGGCGGCGGCAACGTGAAGAAGTGGATCGACGCCTACGGCGATCCGCGCAAGGGCGAGGTCGACGCGATCGACTGGGTCGAGCGCATCCCGTTCACCGAGACCCGCAACTACGTCCAGCGGGTGATGGAGAACCTGCAGGTCTACCGCACCCGCCTCGACGGCAAGAGCGCGCTGCTGATCGACGGGGACCTTCATCGCGGAGCGCGGTGAGGGGGTCGCGGGCGGCCGACGTGCCCGAACGGCGAAGCACGGTTCGACGACCTGACCGCGACCGTCCTGAAACCCGACCCGTCAGTCCGGGGCCGCGCAGCGGAGCCCGGAACCCAGAACCGCCAGCGAAGCTGTCCGAATCGACCGTCGACGCCCTTTCGGGCCGGCTCGGCGGTTCGGGATTCCGGGCTCGCCTTCGGTGCCCCGGAATGACGGGTTGGGTTTGGCGAATGAGCCGCCCCGCTCGGCGACATTCGACCCGTCCGCAAGTCGATGCGGGAGACGAGCCCCATCGCCCGATCGCATGGGGGTCCGACGAAGGCGACCCCTGGATGGCGGGCACGCCCGTCACCCAGAGGCCTGGCCTGCTGCTTCGACTGCCTCAGGACCAACGCGATGGCCCGAGCCCGCCCGGCCCGAGCCGGGCGGGAGGCGCGCTCAGAACTCGCCGCCGAGCCCGGCCCGCACCCCGTGGCCGCCGTCGCCGCCATAGGCGTAGCCGACGTTGATCGCCAGCGGCACGGCGGTCGGCAGGCGGTGCGAGAGTGCCGCGCCGCCGGCCCACTCGCCGCGATAGGTCGCGCTGTTGAGGACCCAGGTGGTGCGGCCGGGTGCCGAGGGCATCGACGCGGTCGGCATCGCCAACGCCGTGGCGACGCCCTGGCGTGCCTCGCGCCGGGTCTCGGTGGTGTATTGCTACAGGGCGTTCGTGCGCGATTCCAGCGTGCCGACGCGGGACTCGACGCCGCCGATCCGCTCTTCCGCCGAGTCGAGGCGGGAGCCGAGGCCTGCGGTGGTGCTCCGCCCGTGGCACGGCGGAAGGTCCGAACGTCGTCGCCGAGTCCAGCATCGTCACGCCAGACTACCGCACTAACGCCCTCTCGACAGACACCCCCGAGCCCCGTCGCGAGGCACGCCAGGGCGTCGCCACGGCGTTGGCGATGCCGACCGCGTCGATGCCCTCGGCACCCGGCCGCACCA
>NZ_JAKSYA010000107.1:0-1066 GCF_022829485.1 Methylobacterium sp. J-059 | reverse complement strand
GTTGGCCAGCGAGAGGGCCGAGATGCCGAGCGACTGGCGGGTCGACAGCGCCTGGGAGTTCGCGGCCTCCTCGTTGAGGTCGGCATCGGTGAGCTTGGAGGCGCCGGTGTCGAGCACGTTCTGGAGGTTCTTGGTGAAGTCCTGACGGTTCTGCACCACCGACAGGTTCGAGCCGAAGGTCGAGGCCTGCGAGCGCAGGGTCGAGGACGCGTTCGTCAGGCTGGTGAGCGTCGTCTTGACGTCGTTGTCGATCAGGAAGTTGCCCTGCCCATTCGAGGATGCACCGGAGTTGCCGGTGATCGCCGTGAGGCTGAGGCCGACCGAGGTAGCATCGACGCCCTGCACGTCGAGGTTCGAGGTGTCCTTCTCGTTGAACGAGATGTGCAGCTTGTTGGTGGTGGCGCTGCTCGACAGCAGATTGGTGCCGTTGAAGCTCGAGTCCTTGGCGAGCTGGTCGATCTGCGTCAGCAGGCTGTTGTACTGCTTGGCGAGGGCCGCGCGCTCCTTGACCCCGGTCACCGTCAGGTTCGAGCTCTGACCCGCCGTCGAGGTGGTGCCGTATTGGGGACCGGAGTTGGCGGTGCCGCTGGTGAAGCCGAGCGCGGTCTGGTCGCCGGGCGTCGAGAACTCGAGGTCGGCGCTGGCGCTGACGACGATCTTCGTGCCGGTCGTGTCCTTGCTGAACGCGTTGCCCGCGCCCTGGGGACCGACCACCGCGTTCAGCTTGGCGATGGTCGTGTCGATGGTGTCGCTGGCGGTCAGCGTGGTCGAGACCGCGGTGCCGTTGACCTGCAAATTGATCGTGCCGGCAGCGGCGGAGAAGGCTGCACCGGCTGTTCCGCTCGTGTTGAGCTGCGTGGCGAGTGCCTGGTTGGCGGTCGACTTGGCCGAGTCCACGAGCTTCTGGATCGAAGTCAGGCCCTGATTGGCCGCCTGGATCGTCTGCACGCCGTTGGAGATGCTGTCGAGCAGGGTGCCGAGATCCGAGGAGCGGTTCGACAGGCTCTGCGCGGTGAAGAAGTTGACCGGGTTGTCGAGGGCCGAGGAAACCTTCTTGCCGGTGGAA
>NZ_JAKSYA010000105.1:0-19711 GCF_022829485.1 Methylobacterium sp. J-059 | reverse complement strand
ACCGAGCAGAGCGACCTTTGACGGGTCGCCGCCGAAGCTTTTCGCGTTGGCGAGCGCCCACTTGTAGGCGGCGAAGGCGTCCTCGTGCTGGGCCGGGAACTTCGCCTCCGGCGCGTGCCGGTACTCGACCGAGACCACCACGGCCTTTGCGCCCTTGGCGATGGCGCGCGGGGTGGCGTCGTAGGTGTCGAGGTCGGCGATCACGAACCCGCCGCCGTGGTAGTACACCACGACCGGCAGCGGACCCGCAGCACCCTCCGGCGTGTAGATCCGGACCTTCTGGGATACGCCGCCGGTCTCGTAGGCCAGCTCCTTCGTCGTCACGCCAGGCTCGGGTGCCGTCGGCTTGCCCTGCTCCGTGAGCAGCGCCTTGACGCCATCGGTCGGGCTCGGTTGCTTGCGGGCGTCCTGCGGCGAGAGCTTCGGAAGCGGCTTCGGATCTAGCTTCTTCAGGGCGTCGAGGACGTGCTTCAGGTCGACGTCGAGATTGGCCATCGGTGAGCCGGTCACCGTCGAGACGGCACCGTCGAAATGATCCTTCATCGTCGGCTGCGCCTGCGCCCAGGCCGCGGAAGCGGTCAGGAGTGCGGTGCCGGCAAGCAGGGCGGCAAGCGCATGCGACTTCGTTCGAACGATCATGTGGTGTTACTGGTGTGGGAAACGGACCGCCCATGAAACGGGCAGGTTCTCGACCAGGGCAACGACACCTGTGCCGTAGCGTTCCTTACGTGCCCCGCCTGATGACGTAGGCGTGATGACACCGACCAAGCCTGGAACCCCATACGCCATCGGAGCTTGGCTCGCTGGGAAGAAGCCCAGTCCAAGAAAAAGGAACATCATGTCGAGCGACACTGAGAAGCATCATGCGTTGCTCAGCGCGCTCAAGGCTGCACAGGGCAAGGCCGACGGTTCCTTCGAGCTGACCGTCACCAATGCCTTCGAGCATGTCTTCGAGCACCTTGGGCGCCTAAACTCACACGTCTCGGTCGGTGGGCCCCACGGCGAGGATCGCCCCCTGCAGGATGGGGAGACCACGACCCTTCGGTAAGTCTCCTCTGCTGTCTCCTGCATTCCCTATGTCGGCCCGACCAACGCGCGTAGAGATGCTTTCAAGGTGGGCCAGGCCGTCCTTTGTACCGAATGACCTCGTGCATCGGTTTCCAGGCAGGATTTCGGATTTCGAAAGCACATTGCACCTGGAATCGACCGCGCTCTTTCCGGCTGCGGCCCGTTTCCTTTCCCCGCACCCTACGAGGCAGCGCATGACCTACCTTCGATACGCACCTGACATCGAGACGCCCGCCGCGGACGAGCAGAAGACGATTGAGGGCATCATCAAGGGCATGACGCAGCAATCGGAGACCGTCGAGGCCCGCGAGCACCATGCCGTACGCGCCAGCCACGCCAAGAGCTCGGCCTGTGTCACGGGCGAGTTGACGATCGCCGCCGGCCTGCCGCCTGAACTGGCCCAAGGGTTGTTCGCCACGCCCGGCACCCACCCCGTGGCCGTCCGCTTCGCGCAGGGGCCGGGCGAGACCCTGGGCGACCGCGTCTCGACCCACCGCGGCATGTCCATCAAGGTGTTCGACGTCCCCGGCGAGAAGCTGCCCGGCCACGCCGTCGATACCCAGGACTTCGTGCTCGCGACCGGGACCACCTTCCCCTCGGGTACGGCGGCCGGCTTCCTGCGCGACGGCACGGTCATCGGCAAGTCGACCGGGCTGCCGGAAGGGGTCAAGAGCGCGGTCTCGTCGACCATGCGCAATCTCAACCGGGCGCTCCATGCCTTCGGGACCGAGAGCGCGCTGGCAGACTTCTTCGGCCATCCCTACAGCCATCCCCTTGCCGACAGCTACTTCAGCCAAGCGCCGGTCCGCTACGGTGACTACGTCGCCAAGCTCGGGGCCGTGCCGGTAACGGAAAGCCAGCGCACCCTGTCCGAGTGGCGGCTCGATCCGCATCAGGACGAGGACGGCTTCCGCCATGCCACGGTCGCCTTCTTCCGGGAGAACGAAGTGTTGTTCGAGTTGAAGGCTCAGCTCTGGGCCAACGTCGAGAGCCAACCCATCGAGGACGCCTCGGTCGACTGGCCCGTCTCGATCAGCTCTTACCGCACCGTGGCCACGCTGCGCCTGCCCCGGCAGGATGCCTACTCAGCGGATCGCGTGCGCTACTTCGACGAGGTGATGACGTTCCGTCCTGCTTACAGCCTCGCGGCACATCGGCCGCTCGGCTCCGTGATGCGGGCGCGACTGCAGGTCTACCAAGCCTTGAGCGCGTTCCGCCATCGGGAGAACGGCGTGGTCGCGCAGGATACCGCGAGCATCGACCAGATCCCGGCCTAGGACCCGCGTTCTGTGCGCCGGTGTGCATAGCCTGGAAGGCCGACCCTGTATCCTCAGCCCTAGGCGCCCGTTGGAGCCGCCGGCATCGGAAGCGCGACGGCGATTCTGAGGCCGTCCGGATCATAGGCGATGTCGACTTTGGCGCCGACCTGCTGGGTCAGGACGCGATTGAGCAGTTGCGAGCCGAAGCCTTCCCGCGTCGGCAACGCGACGGGCGCTCCGTCATGCTCGTTCCACGTCCAGTGCAGGACGGACCCCTCGGGAGCTTCCTCGACGGACCAGTCCACTGCAACCCTGCCGTCCGGATCGGCGAGCGCACCGTGTCGGATGGCGTTCGTCGTCATCTCGTGCAGCGCCATCCCGACCGGAACCGCCAGTTCCGAAGGAAGGAGCACTCGGGGTCCCCTCAGCGTCACACGCCGTAGGCCGGGCCTGTCGTAGGCTTCGAGTTCCGTGCGGAGCAGGTCCTCGAAGGGGACGACCTGGACATGGTCCTCCGTGATCAGCGCGTGCGTCTTGGCGAGGGAGGCGATACGGCCGGAGAAGGCCTGCCGAAACTCCGACAGGCCGAGAGAGGAACGCAGGGTGGCGTTGAGCACGGCCTGGACGGTGGCAAGCGTGTTCTTCACCCGATGGTGGAGCTCGCGCACCAGCATGGCCTGGCGGTCCTCGGAGGCGCGACGTTCGGTGACGTCCCGTTGCGCCGACATCCACCGCGTGATGCGGCCATCCCCGTCACGCAGGGGCGTGATGAGCCATTCGACGACGTAGGTCGAGCCGTCCTTGCGATGGTTGATCGCTTCGCCCTGGAACGCCTCGCCGGCGTTGAGCGCCGTACGCATCCTGTCGATGACGCTCCGGTCCGTGAGCGGTCCCTGGAGGAGGCGCGGGCTGCGGCCCAAGACCTCGACGGCCTCGTATCCGCTCATGCGGGTGAAGGCGGGATTGACGTACTCGATGCGGGGCCCGGGGTGTTCGAGCTCGCCACAGGTGATCAGGATGGCCTCGCCGGACCCCTCTACCGCGGCCAAGAGAACCTCCAGGTCGGGCCTGACCCCTGCCGTGATGTGTTCCTCCCGCAAGACCGCCCCCTGTCGGCCCACGATCCTAGACCCAAACGGACAACTTCCGGCGCGGACCGTTGTTTCTCCCTGCGGCACTTCCCCCTGGGCGAGCCGCGTTCCGGACGGATGGCCCATCGAGAACCCGGCGTGATCGCGTCATGTCCAGCGGTTCGTGGGATCGTGGGCGTAGGGGGACATGACATGGGTCGCCCCATCCGGGGAGATCAAAGGCAGTTCCGGTCGGGCAAATCGAAAAATACGATCCTATGATGATGCCACCAGGATTCCATCACGGTATCCCTGGATCATCGCATGTGGCCCGAGCATTCACAGGCCATGTAGGATCAGGCCATGACCCAGGGCATAGACCGGGTGCAGACCTCGAACGTGGTCCCCCTGCGGACCGGCGTCCCCCCGTCTTCCGGAGCGTCGAGCGGTCCGTATCGTCTGGATCTTCCCTCGGGCGAGACCGAGGACAATGCCTACGACCGGTGGAACGCCTGGAACCTGGGTCGCGAGCTCATTTCCGCGAGCCAGGACTGCGTCGAGGTGATCGACGACCTGGGTCACCTCCGCCTCCGGAACCCGATGGCCCGTCGCATGCTCGGCGACGACGACATCGCCGATGCCGGCGACGAATCATGGTCCCTGTCGTGGCCCGTGGTCGTTCGCGAAGTCGCCTCGGACGCCTTGGCCGTGGCGGCCACGGTCGGCACCGCGCGTTTCGACGGGTGGCGCGCCGCCGCCCAGGGCGGGACGGTGTATTGGGACGTCGTCCTCTCGCGCATCGTCGACGTGGACGGCCGGCTCGTGGGCATCCTAGCCGTCTCCCGTGACATGACCCAATTGCGCCGGATCGAGGACGGACACGACCTTCGCGGTCGGGAACTCAGCCATCGCCTCAAGAACATGTTCGCCCTGGTCAACGGCCTCGTCACTCTTTCGGCGCGCAACCTCCCATCCGTCCAATCCTACGCCGGAACTCTGCGCAACCGCTTCACGGCCATGAGCCGGGCGCTCGAATATCTCCATGTCGCCCCGCCGGACGAGCGATCGTCGCGTGCGCAGCAGACCCTGCAGGGGCTTCTGGCCGCGTTGCTCGATCCCTACGACGACGTTGGCGAGGAGCGTCGGTTCATCCACGGCGGGGTGGACGACGTCCCGGTCGGCGACGGATCGGTGACGGGTCTGGCGCTCGTCATCCACGAGTTGGCCACGAACGCGATCAAGCACGGTGCCCTGTCCGAGGAGGGTGGTACCGTCACCATCGACTGTCGACGGGCCGGCAACGACATGAGCCTCGTCTGGACCGAACGGGGCGGTCCCCCTATCCGCACGCCGCCGTCCCATGAGGGTTTCGGATCGAAGCTCACCGACCGCACCGTCCGCGGGCAGCTTTGCGGGACGATCTCGCACCACTGGGACGTCGAAGGCCTCAGTGTGGCCATTGCCCTGCCTTGGGCCAACTTGGCATCCTGAGCATCAGCCTTCCCTACGATGCGCACAACTCCGTTTGGCCCTGGCCATCGACGAGCCGGGCGTGCTGCGCTTCAGCCACCCCGTAGGAGTCGCCCGCGAGCCTGAGCAGGGCGGCTCGTCTTCGCACCGTGATGGTGCCTCGCCGCGTCCCGATGACGTCGGCGCGCTCAAGGGTGGCGACGGCCGTCGTCAGGCCGGTGCGATTGACCCCCAGCATTAGGGAGAGGAACCGATGGGTCGTCGGGAGGAGGTCGCCGTCGACGCGGTCGTGGCACATCAGGAGCCAGCGCGCGAGACGCTGCTCCAACCTGTAGCCGCCGTTGGCAAGCGCCGTCGAGGCGACCTGGACGTTCGAGGCCTGTGCGTAGCGAAGCAGGCCATCGCGGAGACCGGGATTGTCGCGCAGGGCCTCCCGCGTCTTGCCGCCCGCCATCGACCAGGCCACCCCCACCATCTGGACCCGGCCTTCGTCCGGTGTCCGCCCGGCGCCGAGCAGCACCGGCACTCCGACCATGCCCTCCCGACCGACCAGCCCGAGCTCGATCTGACCGGCGTCTGCGGATGCGGCGATGAGAGAGACGATGCCCCGCTCGACGAACCACACCCGTGGGATCGGCGTGTCGGCGGCGATCAGCACCTGGCCCACGGCGAGGGGGACGTTGTCGAGGTGAGGCTGCAGCAGGGCGAAATCATCCGGCGTCAGAACCGCGAGGAGATGGTTCCGGCACCGATCCTGGATGGGGTGGGACACGGTTTCGTCTTCCTCGGGACGGGGGGCGCCGTGTCTTGACCACTTCCCTCAAGATGCGCCGGGCCCCGTCCGCAACAAAGGGGGACGCACCGGAAATCGGCGTGAAAACCATCCTATGATTGCACAGCGTCGTTTTACCGACCTATGGTCACATAGCACTTTGAAACGAAATGGCTTGATGCAACATGCGCTGATCCGGAAGTTGGAGAGTTACGAGACGCTGTCCGACAAGGACCTGCGGGCGCTGAACGCGTTGGTGCCTCGAATTCGTCACGTCGGGGCCCGTGTCGACCTAGCGAGCGAAGGCGATCCGCCCGACAACGTCCACCTCGTGCTCGATGGGTTCGCCTGCCGCTACAAGGTCCTCGCAGACGGCAGCCGCCAGGTCATGGCTTACCTCGTCCCGGGCGACTTCTGCGACCTGAACGTCTTCATCCTTGACCAGATGGACCATAACATCGGCACGATCTCGAAGTGCCAAGTGGCGGACATCCCGCGTCAGGCCATCGAGGAGATCACGGCGAACTATCCGCTCATCACGCGGGCGTTCTGGTGGTGCAACCTCGTCGACGAGGCCGTCCTGCGGGAATGGCTGGTCAACATGGGTGTGCGCGCCGCCGACGAGCGCATCGCCCACCTGATCTGCGAACTCCATGCACGCCTTGAGGCCGTGGGGCGCTGCAAGGACAACAGCTACGAGTTTCCGTTCACCCAGACCGACATCGCCGATACGATGGGTCTCTCCAACGTTCATGTGAACCGGACCCTGCGCGACCTGCGGGGCATGGGGCTGATCACGCTGAAGAACAGTGTCATGACGATTCTCGACGTGGAGCGCCTGAAGGATTTCTGCAAGTTCAACCCGAACTACCTTCATCTTAAGAGCGCGCGCTGGGTCGACCGGCGGAGCGTCGTCTGGGCCAACCTATCGCAGGGAAGCTAGCCGTGCCCGCGCGAGGCAACGTCGAGACGCTTGTCACGATGCAGCCGATCGCCGTGGACACCGGGAGTGACGACCGGGATGGGATGCTGGTGATGGCGAACGGGATGCTGGTCGCGGTCCTGGTCCAGCTCGCCATGACCGATCACGAGGAGGCCGGCGATTGGTTCGTCGAGGTCGCCTTGGGTCGTCTCCGCGTGCACCGTACCCCGACGTTCGGGAACCTCGACGACGCGACCCGTTGGGTGCGCCAGCGCCTTCGGGCGTGATGCGCATCGCGGTGGTCGAGGGCTTCGCTGTGATTGGCGAAGGCAAGGGCGGTCTCTGGGAGGACCAGGGTTACGCCTGATACGGCGGAATCCGACCGCATCTGAATTGATCGGTATGGCACGGTCTCACCCCGTGCCCCCTTGCGGTCGTCGCCACCCGGGAGGCCCCATGGCCCACGTTCTCGTCATAGGTGCCAGCAACGGCATCGGCCTGGAAACGGTCAAGGCGGCCCTGGGGGCCGGGCACCGCGTGCGTGCCTTTGCCCGCTCGGCCACCAGGATCGACCTGTCCGGGGCTAACCTGGAGCGCTTCACGGGCGACGCCCTGAAAGTCGCCGACGTCGAGGCCGCGCTCGTAGGTGTCGATGGCGTGGTCCAGGCGCTGGGGGTTCCGTTCCGAGATCTGTTCGGGCCGGTGCGCTTGTTCTCGGATGCGACCAACCTGCTCGTGCCCGCCATGGAGAAGGCCGGCGTCCGTCGCCTCATGTCGGTGACCGGCTTCGGGACGGGCGACAGCCGGGAGGCGGTCGGCCTCCTGCAGCGGGTACCGTTCCGGCTCGTGTTCGGGCGTGCCTACGACGACAAGGACGCGCAGGAAATCCGCATCCGGAAGAGCAGCCTGGATTGGACGCTGGTGCGGCCGGGCGTCCTCACCGGTGGGGCCGCCACCGGCCGATACCAGGTCCTCGACGAGCCGACCTCATGGCGGAACGGCCTGATCCCGCGGGCCGACGTGGCACACTTCATCGTCCAGAGCCTCCAGAACGACTCCTACGTCAAGAAGGCCGTGGTTCTGGTCGGATAGTTTTTGGAACAGGATGGCCCGTCCGAATGGCCGATGCCGAGCCATGAACGCTGGAATGGTTACGACCCGGCACGGGAACACGCGGTGGGAGATTCGATCATCAACGCTTTTGACAACGCCGACGCCGACGAAACCCGGACCGTCATCGGGATCGTGTCGGACGACAAAGTCGATCACCGTGGAGAAGGATCTTGAACGCGACCGAGACGGACGGCCTGCAGGAGCTTCTTCGCCAGCAGACGACGCTCGCGCGCTTCGGGGAACTCGCCCTCCGATCCGACGATCTCGACGAGATCCTGACTGAGGCCTGCCGCCTCGCGGGCCAGGCCCTCGGGACCGACCTCGCGAAGGTCGTCGAGCTCCAGCCGGACGGGAAAACCCTTCGCGTGCGCGCGGGGGTCGGCTGGAAGGAGGGCGTCATCGGAAAGGCGACCATCACCGCAGAGCACGACACCTCGGAAGGGCATGCGTTGCGGACCGGCGAGCCCATGATCTCGCCTGACATCGCGAAGGAGACGCGGTTTCGATACTCGCAGTTCCTTATCGACAACGATGTGAAGGCGGTGGCCAACGTCCTCATCATCGGCGGTCACGGGAAGCCGCCGTTCGGCATCCTCCAGATCGACAGCCACGTTCCCCGCCAGTTCACCGAGAGCGATACCCTCTTCCTGCGCAGCTACGCCAACCTGCTCGCGGGTGCCGTCGACCGCATTCGCGTCACCGGCGAGGTTCGGGACGACGAGGCGCGTGTGCGAACCGCACTTGAGCAGCGCGTCGCCGAGCGCACCCGCGCGCTGACCGAAGCCAACGACAGGCTCCGCGCGGAGGCCGAGGAGCGCGGACGGATCGAGGAGACGCTGCGCCAATCGCTCAAGATGGAGGCCGTTGGGCAGTTGACCGGAGGGCTGGCGCACGACTTCAACAACCTGTTGGCCGGCATCTCCGGTAGCCTGGAACTGATCCGATCGCGCTTGAGGCAGGGCCGCGCCTCGGAGGTCGACCGCTACGTCGACGTCGCGATGACCTCGGTCGAGCGGGCCGCCGCGCTCACCCACCGGCTCCTCGCCTTCTCGCGGCGCCAGACGCTCGATCCCAAGGCGACCGACGTCAATCGGTTGGTCTGCGGCATGGAGGACCTGTTCAGTCGTACGGTCGGGCCGGGGATCGCGGTCGAGACCAGGCTGGCGGACGACCTTTGGCCGGTGCTGTGCGATCCGAATCAGCTCGAAAACGCGCTGCTCAACCTGGTCATCAACGCTCGGGACGCCATGCCCGATGGCGGTCCCCTCATGATCGAGACCCGGAACGCGACGGTTCCAGATACGCGTCCCGGAGCAGACCCCACGACGTCGAAGATGCCGGCGGGCGAGTACATGGGCCTCTTCGTCACGGATGGGGGCACCGGCATGCCCCCGGAGGTGATCGCCCGTGCCTTCGATCCGTTCTTCACGACCAAGCCCACCGGTGAGGGCACGGGCCTCGGCCTCTCGATGATCTACGGCTTCGTCCAGCAGTCGGGCGGCCACGTCCTCCTGGGTAGCGAGGCCGGCCAGGGCACCGTGGTGTCGATCTACCTGCCGCGGCATCTCGGGTCGGCGGACGTCGCGAAGCCGGCCGGCTCGGTGACCAGTCCGGCGGCTGCCGAAGCGGGCACGGTCGTGCTCGTGGTCGAGGACGAGGTCGCCGTGAGGATGGTGATCGTCGAGGTGCTCTCCGAGCTCGGCTACTTCGTGCTGGAGGCCGAGGACGGGCAGTCCGGACTGCGGATCATCGAGTCCCGCGTCCGCATCGATCTCCTCCTGACCGACGTCGGCCTTCCCGGCGGAATGAACGGGCGTCAACTCGCCGACGCGGCGAGGGCGCACAGTCCGGGACTGAAGGTTCTCTTCCTGACGGGCTACGCCGCGAGCACCGCGGTCAGGAACGGTCGGATGGAGGCGGGCATGGAGATCATGATCAAGCCGTTCGCGTTGGACGCGCTCGCGGCCCGGATCGAGGGCATGCTCCGGACGGATCGATGTGTCGAGATCCCCGCCTCCGTCGTGGGTATGCAAGCGAGCCCGGGTTGAGCATCGGGGGGATCGAACGCCTGCCGGTAAGCGTATGACGGTCAGTGTCGACGCGGACCGTCGTCCCTTGCGTGGGACATGAAGAACCGCAGCATTTCGCGACTGGCGTCGGGACCCTCGGGATCGGTGTAGGAGCCGACCTGGCTGCCGCCGGCCCAGGCGTGGCCCGCCCCATGAAGGAGCCACTGTTCCGTTTCCTGATTGCCGGCCGGGGTGGACATCACCGTCTTCGTGTAGGCCATCCCGCTCGGGGCATGGCCCGTGCTCACCGACGTCCGCAGGTCGCCGGCCGGCCTTGCCTGTGCGATGGCCTGGTCACCGTTGACGGGGGAGACGGTCCTGTCCCGGTCACCGTGGAACACGATGGTCGGCAGCGGCCGCGTCGCCCTCATGGGACGGATCAGGGCGCCCCTTCGCATCGCGGAGAGAGCGGACGAAACGCTCTTGGCCGAACCTCCGGCCAAGCCGGAATGGATGCCGACGGCGGCATAGAGATCCGGGTAGGCCAGCGCCATGATCGCCGCGGCGGCCCCACCGGAGGAAAGGCCCGAGACATAGACCCTGGCGGGATCGATCGCGAAGTCCTGCATGATCCGGCGCGTCATTCCGGCCAGGATCGACGGCTCGCCCCGGTCGCGCCGCTGGTCGCCGAGCCTGTACCAGTTCCAACTCCTGGCGATGTTGGCCGACCTCGGCTGGTCCGGGTAGGCGACGAGGAACCCCTGTTCCTCGGCCATCGCGTCCATCCGGGTCCCGATGGCGAAGTCGCGCGGCGTCTGGGAGCTGCCGTGCAGCATCACCACGAGGGGCACGGGCCGCCCGTCGTAAACGGACGGGACGTAAAGGCGGTAGGCCCGGCTCCCGGCGAGGTTGCCGAACCGACGCTCAAGCGCCGGTGGTGCTCTCAGTGAGGCGATCCCCGCAATTACAGCCATCAGGATACTTTCGTCGAGGAGAGCCGTCGGCGTCGCCAAGGGGCGACGAAGCAATCCGCCGATGATTCATCGGGCTCATCGATGGCGGCCTTCACGGCCGAGCCCGGTTCGCTCTCTGAGCCCCGTTCGGCCTATTGCAGGGCATCCACGCCGATGGGCATTGCCTGAAGGGCGAGCATGACTTGCACCGCGCGGATTAGGCCCACTGTCCGCTCGCTCGCGCCCCCGGAAGATGCCTTGTCCCGCAGGGCGATCAGGGCGAGTTCGAGTTCGGTCCGTTGGGCGCGATGACGTGTGTCCCGCTCCTGGTCCAGGAGGGCGATGAGGTCATCGAGGTAACGGCCGCTCGCCGTCCGTTGCGCTTTTTCCATCTGGCGCCGCTCCAGGAATGTGTCGTGAAGGCCCCGTCGGACAGGGGCCGGTTGAGGCCGGGAAGCGTCTCGCGACCTCGACGGCCGCGAGACGTCGTCTGGTGCGGGCCACTTCGACTTGACGGATCGGGCGAACCGGCATTCGAAAAGGCAGCAGACGACAGCCTAGCGATTGGACTGCAATCGAATACGATCATAGGATGAGATGATTTTATTATTTCCCATCCAAAAGAGTTTATTTTTCGAAAGCCTAGCTGGGCATGGACACGAGCATTCAAATGCTTAGGTTGCGGTTTCATGCCAGAAACCAAACATGTTCGTAAAAAGCCATGACAGATCATACGAACAAGACGCCCGAGTTTTGGCAAGATCTCGACCGGAGTGTTTCGACCCGCGTCGAGGATGCCTTGCGCCAACCCGGCCGCAATCGCGAGGCGTTGGTTTCTTCGTTGCGCGATCTTGAGGAGACTGCACGACGGGAATGTCGTCGGCGGGACACGATCCAGATCCTGACGAGCGGACGCCGGCTTCTCGGGGACCTGTCTCTCGTCGGGATCTCGGACGGACCGTTCTCCCACACCATGGAATAGTCGGACCGGCCCGTATGCCACAATTGGGCATCCCTTGATGAGTTGATACGGAAGCGCGCCCGCAAGGGCGGCTTCCGCGTCGGGACGCACAGGGATGCCCTGGCCGTGGCGCTACCTGCACCCGCCGCGGAACGCGCCCCGCAACGGATCGGAGGTCCCACCGCGATGTACCGCCCATCGTCGTGTGGACGGGACGGCGCTCACGCGGCGATCCCGTCCTCTGGTCTGCGCCTGCGGTATCGGCCGCCGCCCTCGCTCGCGAACAGCTTCTTGAACTTGATCCCCTGGTCGATCACGCCCTGGAGCAACTCCGGCCCCCACTACCCGGGATAATCCTCTGCTTCCTTCACGAACTCGTGGCCGATCCGCTGCGCGATGTCGCCGAGGTGCAGCGCCTCCTGCTCCGGGAGGATGTCCCATATCTCCTGCGCCTCGGTCCGCCAGAACGCCCGGGCCTTCACCGTCGCGACGTGCTCCTTCTGCCGTTCGAGCTCGTCCGCGAACCACGCAATCTCGTTCCACTGGCCTCGATCACGGCGTCGCGCGGGTTCACCATCCCGAGCGCCTCGTGCCTGAGCTCCCGCTCCGCGGCGATGGCCTCCGCCATGCGCAGGCGCTCCCTCACTACGATCGCTGCAGCCTTGGCCTCCGCCGCCTTCCACAGCGCCACGCCGGCCTTCGCCAGCCCCGTCTCGACCGCCCCCGGTAGGCCCGCGAACTCGATGACCGGGCTGTACGCGCGCTCCCGGGTCCACTTCGCCAGGTGCTTGCCGACGCACTGGTTGTTGCCAGCCACCCCCGCGTTCAGCTTGACCCGTTCCCACACGGGCCGAAGCGAGACACGCTCCTTGCCCTCGGTCCAAATTCGGTCTGCAGCTCGGAGGTTCTCCCGGGGATCTTCACTAGGCTCGGGACTCATAACCAGTAGCTGACGGTAGCGGCGATGTGGACGGCAGCCAGATAGTTGGTGGCCGACCGGTCGTATCGCGTGGCGATGCGGTGGAAATCCTTGAGGCGTCCGAACATCCGCTCGATTGCATTGCGACCCTTGTACAGGACGAGGGAGAAGCACGGCTTCCATCGCTGGTTGGACTTGGGCGGGATGTTGGGTGCCGCCCCCGTCGCCTCGATCTGACGACGGATGGCGTCGCTGTCGTAGCCCTTGTCGGCCAGCATGATCCGGCACGCCGGCGCGCGCTCCAGGAGTTGCGCCCCCGCCTTGCAGTCCGCCCGTCAGCAGGAAGGCGAGCGGGCGGCAGAACCGGTCGGTGAGGGCGTGGATCTTGGTGGTGCGTCCACCCCGCGAGCGGCCGATGGCTTGGCTTTGCTCCCCCCCTTTCCACCGGAGGCGCAGCGATGCGCCTTCACGGCCGAGGAGTCGATCAGCACCTGGGAAGGTGGCCCACCCGCACGGGCCAGGGTCACGAACAAATCACCCCAGACCCCCTTGGCCGCCCAGCGCACGAAGCGATTGTAGAGGGTCTTCTTCGGGCCGTAGATCTCCCGCGGGGCATCCGTCCAACGCCCACCTGACTTCAGCACGTGGATGATCCCGCTGATCACGCGTCGGTCGTCGACACGCTCCTTGCCCCGGGTGTCTGTCGGCAGGTGCGGAGCGATCTTCGCAAACTGCTCGTCGGTCAACCAAAACTCGGCCATCGGCTCCTCCTTCAACCGGAAGGAATCACAGACACGCCCGCCAAGCCAAACTTATGGGTCCGGACCCTAAGCAGAGGAACAGCTTTTTCTTTGTTGCAGTCATCGACAAGCAGTTGGACGGTGCTCAGGTGGTCCCACCCGGACAGCGGAATGTAGAATAACGTCCGCTTACAGGCAGGCGCTGAAACGTGATGAGCGGCCGGGTTGGGTCGATAGGAGGCCGTCCGCTTATCAAGCCGATCATCTCCGAAGCGGCCGTTCCGCTTACGGCCAGACTACGCCATGCCTGATCGTTATCGCGCGCAAAACCGGCCGTTCGGCTCTGCGCCCATCTCGGTCATTTAGGCAAGCTCGGCAACGCCCGCATAGCAGACATTCATAGACACACTGGCATGCTGCGCATTTGCAGAGGGGCAGAATTGATATTATTTAACCGAGAGTCGGCGAAGTAAAGGATTATTGAGGTCCAGCCCGCGACTAGTCGTTGAAGAAAGCACTTCCCGTTGATGTCGACGGCCACTACATTGGAATTGCGTTGGGCCGACGAGCGCCCCGCGACTGCGAGAACACCATCATACAGCCGGGCCACGAGCAATCTGTCGCTGAACACTTGTAAGAGGATGGTCGAGGTGGTTTCTATGAGGCAGAAATTCAGGTGTTGCACGCCAAGCTGAATTACTGACGAGTGGATCGACGTGCGGTTCACCCACAACGCGACCGGGCTCAACCTGACGATGAGTTGGCCGAAGTGGAAGCTTGGGCGTGGCTTGAACTATCTGGTGGAGTTGGCAGCCGGCTCGTCGGTACTGCAGTTAAAGGACGTGCGGTTCGTAGAGGCGCTTAGACTGACTGACGCGCTCGACGTGAAGGGCGAGGGCACGATCATCAAGGTTGCGCTGGCCAAGAGCACGGCCGGCCTGGACCGTCTGGAGGTGTGCTACTGCAGGAACGGCTCGGCCACCAAGACCAACCCGTTCGTCGCCCCCACCCGCAAGCTGTGAGCGGCCCCGGCCTCAGCGCCGGAGGTGGCCGCGCAGTGTGGTGACGCGGATGCCTACGAGGCGCACGGCCTTGCGGAGTTGCTCCTCACTGACCCCGAACAGCTTGGCGTAGGACTCGCGGCTGGACCGGTCGTGGATGTCGAGGTGAGTGCGTTCGGTCTCGGTAGCCATCGGTGTTCGCTCCCTGACACGCCTCTCGAAGGAACGCCGTCGTCTGTGGGATCAACGCGACCTCACCCTCCGTGTTGCGACCCAAACAGACGCGTTCCGCCGGTCATGCACAGGTTCCGCGGACGATCCAACGAATGGAAGCGTCTCGCCGTTATGCAGGTCGACCTCGAGATCGACCTTGAAGAACCGGAGAGATGCCACGACCGGAGCCTGCCCAGTCCAGGTGACCTCGCTTTCATATCGGGTGTGAAACTCATCCGAAATGGCGCCCAGGAAGGAATGCAACCAAAGACGCTTGGCGCTCTTCTTCTCGTATCCACCACATCGAACATTTCGTCGGCCGCGCCCGTCGGATGATCCGCGTTCGCGAAGGCCGCAGCCATGATCCATTGCAATCATTATCAAGGTGGCGAAGCCCGACCGGCCCTCACCTAAGTCGCTCGGGTACTGTCGAGGCGAATGGTACCTCCCGAGAACGCGGACCTCCCGTCGCGCCTGGCCGAACTCGTCGCCGTGCTGCTCGCACGCGATGGCGAGCGCGGCGACCGTCGTCCGGACGACGCTTGAGAAGTCACAGTTCCAAATGGCGAGCCTTCGGACAGCCACTTCGTTCCCAACGAGATGCGCGGCATCGGAACACGGCCAACGGAAGTGATCCGCTCACGGTCAGAACGGTCGCGAAGGGTATGCTCACCCCCTGGGTGGACGAATGCCGAGCAATCGTATGACGGCAAAGGCTAGGACGGCCGATGCCAAGCTGAGGCCGCACACGAAAAGGAAACCGTGCGGATCGTCGCCCAAGGGCAGCCCCTTCACGTTCATCCCGAACAAGCCGGTGACGAAGGTCGGCGGAAGGAACAGCGCCGACAGCACCGACAGGACGTAGAGCTGCCGGTTCGTCGCCTCGGCGATGCGTTCGGACACCTCTTCTTGCAGCAGCCGAGCCCGCTCCGCCTGCAGGGTCATATCGCGGTCTAGCGCATCGAGGCGCTGCGCGAGCCGGGCCGCCGCCGCGACCGCTGGCCCGTGGACGTTGTCCGTCGCCCCGTCCGTCTCCAGCCGGTGGAACACGGCGGCGAGGCCGGCGATCTGCCGATGCAGGCGCACCGCGTTGCGGCGGACGGGCCCGAGCCGGCGGCGGTCGTCGCGGGGCCGTCCGTCGAGGATGTGGTCCTCGATCCCGTCGAGTGCGTCCGAGAGCCTCTGCCCGGTGGTGGCCATCGCCGACACGACGTGCCCGACAAGGGTCTCAAGGAGCAAGGTCGGCGAGGCGACGGTGTGGCCCCCCTCGACCGCCGCGCGGGTCGCGTCCGGGCTTTCCGCCGGTCCGCGGCGGCCGCTGACGAGGCTGCGTGGTCCCAAGACGAAGTGGAGCCTGCCCGCCGGGACGGGCTTGGCTCCCGGGCGGGCGAGGTCGGCGACGACGCCCCCGATGTGGTCGGCCTCGACAGTGATGCGCTGGTGCTCGTCGGGCGCGAACACGGCGGTGGCGAGCCGGGTGGGACCGAACCTACCTTCGCTCGCCCGACCGAGCAGATCCGCCGCATCCAGGTCGTAGTGCAACCACAGGAACCCGCCGCCGAACGCGTCAAGGTCGCTCGCCGCCTGCGCCGGCGGGACGGACCGTCCCCGCCCATCCGCGTCGAACGCCATGGCCCATAGCGGCTCGCCCGGCCGGGTCGGCCCCGCGATGCCCGTCGTGGTCGAGGGCGCGGCGCTGGCGTCGACCGGCGGATCCGACGGCTTCATGGGTGATCCAATCGATGAACGGCCCGGTGACGGCGGGCCGATGAGACCATAAAAACTTTGAGTGGTGGCGCCGCACCCGTATGGTGCCCCCCGTATCCAAGCCGAGGGCGACCGACGAGCCGCATGGGCGCCGCACCGGACATTCGAGCGGCTCGTCGGTTCCCAGGGTTCTGCATCCTGCCAGACATCTCCACCGAACGCGCGTGGCGGCCGTCCGTCCATGGGCGCTCCGGGCACGTGCGAGCCTTGCGCGATACGCTCGCCGTCGCGCTGATCGTCAGCCTCGCACCCATCGCCGCAGTCGCCCAGTCCGCGAATACCGGCGCCGGCGGCGATCCGCGCACCTCGGTCGCCCAGCCCGAGGTGTCAGGCAAGCCGTCGGCGGTGGCGACGACCTCGATCCAGTCCGTGCTCGGTGACGCAGCCGATCCTACGGGTCTGCGTCGCTTCCTGTCTGACCGAGGGATTGTCCTCAGCTTCAACGCCATTGCCGACATCCTCGGCGACACTAGCGGCGGCACGCGTCGCACGGCCACCGTCCTCGGGCGGCTCGACATGCAGCTCGACGCCGACCTCGACCGCCTCGCCGGCTGGCACGGCGCCGCGTTCCGGGTCGAGGCCTACCAGATCAACGGCGCCGGGCTGTCCCGGGCCGCCGTCAACGACCTTGCCGTGATCAGCGAACTGGAAGCGCTGCCGTCCACCCGCCTCTACGAGCTCTGGATTGAGCAGCAGTTCCTCGACGGGCAACTGGCGGTCAAGCTCGGACAGGTGGCGGCCGACACCGAGTTCCTCGTGAGCCAGACCGCGACGCTGTTCATCAACTCGACGTTCGGCTGGCCGACCATCGCCGGCACCAACCTGCCGAGCGGTGGTCCGGCCTACCCGTTCGGCGCGCCCGCGATCCGGGCCAAGTACCTCCCGACCTCGAACCTCTCATTCCAGGTCGGTCTGTTCGACGGCGACCCGGCCGGTCCGGCGCGGCAGTGGAACGACCCGGACCCGCAACGGCGCGACCGCACCGGCACAAACTTCAGGCTGTCCGATCCAGCGTTCCTGATCGCGGAAGCGGCCTACGCGTACAACTTCGAGGAACGGGCCGGCACGGGTCAGGTTCTAGTCGAGCCCGGGACGGTGACGCTCGGGGGCTGGCACCATTTCGGCCGGTTCGATTCTCTCCGGGTCGATGACACCGGTCGCTCGCTCGCCGACCCTTCGACAACCGGGGTCGCCCGCAGGTTCCGGGGCAACGACGGCCTGTACGGGATCATCGACCAGACCGTGTACCGCGAGCCGGACGACGCCGGGCAGGGCGCAAGCGCGTTCGTGCGGGCGGTGACGTCGCCGGGCGACCGCAACCTGATCGACCTCTACCTCGACGCTGGCATCGGCTACCGCGGGCTGCTGCCGGGTCGGTCGAACGACACGGCGGGCGTGGCAGTGTCGTACGCGCGCATCTCGCCGTCGGCCCGGGGTGCAGATCGCGACACCATCCTGGAGACGGGCACCGCGATGCCCCGGCGGCGGTTCGAGGCGCTGATCGATGCCACGTACCAGGCGGTCCTCGGCCCGGGCGTGACGGTACAGCCGAACCTGCAGTACGTTTTCCATCCGGGGGGCAACATCCCCGACCCGCGCGACGCGCTCGGGCGGCGGATCAAGAACGCCACGGTCGTCGGCTTGCGGGCGACGCTGACCTACTGAGCGAGGTTTGACTCCTTGCGGAACCTCGGCAATGGCCATCCGACCCGAGAGTGAACCGGTCGAGCCCGGACGCCGTTCGGATACCGTTCGTCAGGCGTGCACCGGAGATGACCCTTCCGCTAAATCGAGGCGAGGAATGTCCGGCGCGGCGAAGGCAAGCATGCGATCCCCCTCGTTGGGGGCGGCACGCTCGTTGTCGACCGAGAGGAGTTTCACCGCCCCGTCCGTCTCGATCATCAGCAGGGCGACCGCGTCGGTCTGCGCCCACGCATTCGCGAGGACGACTTCGAACCGCCAGCCGGCCTCGTGCCGCCCGGCCAGGGCATCGAAGTCGACCGTGCCGTCGCCGAGAACCTTGCCGCGGGTATCCCGGCTGACACCCGTGTCCGCGTGCAGGAGGTGGTCCGCCGACGGCGCGAGTTGGTAGACGCGCTCGCGGCCGATCTCGGGGGCCAACCGAGTGCACACCAGCGCGTTGTAGAGCTCGTCCCGGGTCGCAGCGAGCAGATGGTCCGGGGGGTGGTCGGCGAGACCTTCCTCGGCATGCCGCGACAGGAGCTCGGCCTGCAGCGTTGGCACCCCCGCCTCACGAGCAGCCTGAAGCGCGCCAGGGTAGGTGTCGATTAGCACCACCGGCACGCCCGCGCGATGCAGGGCGACGACCATGTCGCTCGCCCATGGCGACGCCCCGACGACGGCGAGCCGCTGGGTCTCGGCCGCGGTGGACAGACCCAGTCGCCGAGCCAGCGGTCCCAGTGAAAAGCCATGAAGGATGACCGTGGCCACGATGACCGCGAACACGGTGGGCTGGATCAGGTCGCCGCCGGCGTAGCCCGCCCCGCTCAGACGGGGACCGGCCAAACCGGCGACGGCAGCCGCGACGATACCGCGAGGGCCGATCCAGCCCACGAACAGCCGCTCCCGCCGCGACAGGTCGCTGCCCAGCGTCGCGAGCCAGATGGCGGCCGGGCGGACCGCGAACAGGACAGCGGCGGTGAGAGCGAGGATGGGCAGGGACAGCTTGCCGAGGACGCCGAGGTCGAGGTCGGCGGTCAGTACGACGAACAGGCACGACACCAGGAGCACGACAAGCGCCTCCTTGAACCGACGCAACTCGCCCAAGCCCGGCACGTGGCGGTTCGCCAGCGCGATGCCGAACACGGTCGCACCGATCAGCCCTGCCTCGTGCATGAATAGGTTTGGGACGACGTAGGCGATGAGCGCGAGCGCCAGCAGCACCGGCGTCTTCAGCGTCTCCGGGACGAGATCCCGCCGGAACGCCCATGCTACTAAGAGGGCGAAGCCAACACCGAGGCCGCCCGCCACCAGCACGCCCTCGGCGAGGTGGAGCGCCAGGGCAGCCACCGGCGTCTCGTCGGCACCGTGCGGCACGCCCACCAGGATCTCGATGACGACTGCCGTGAGGATGGCCCCGACCGGGTCGTTGACGATGGCCTCCCATTTCAGGAAGGCGGCGGACCGGCGCTCCAGGCGGGCGTGGCGCAGCAGCGGCAGGATCACGGTTGGTCCGGTCACGACGAGGATGGCGCCGAACACCGACGCGGGGCCCCACATCATCCCACCGATGAGGTGCGCCGCGAGGGTGCCGAGGACGAAGTTGATAGGCAGCGCGAAGGCAGTGAGCCGGAGAACACCTTCGCCGGAAGCTCTGAGTTCGCGGAAATCAAGCGCGAGGCCACCCTCGAACACCACGATGGCTACCGCCAAGCCGATCAAGGGGCGCAGGTTCTCCCCGAAGTCGCGGGACGGGTGCAGCAAGCCGAGCACGGGTCCGACAAGGAACCCGAG